>JAUIDM010000003.1 GCA_030428915.1 Alphaproteobacteria bacterium
GTCGCCAGCGAGTTTGCGGCCGATGCCGTGCTCAGCACTGAAAGAACCTCCGAGCTGGTCGGCGGCATCATGTACAGCGGCTTCAAGCGAACGGGTGATGCGCTCTAGGGCAATCCAGATCTGCCGCGGCGCTATGCAGAAGGTTTGCCGCTTGCGGACTTCGATGGTGACACCCTCTTTGGTGGCGACCGAAAAGGATATACCACCTACACCAACTATGAGACGACGGCATGAGCCGCCCCCTTTCCGCCAGCGAGGTTGAACGTGCTCTCGGCAAGGACCGGATCGGCACCGATCTTGTCACCGAAGCCGGGGGCATGCGGATCTGGCACTTGGGTCCCGCCCCCGGTGAGACGCTCCCCGCGCATCGGCATGACCGGCCCTGTTTCTGGACGGTTCTAACCGACGGAACGGCAAGATCCCGCTATGGAGACGGACGCATCGAAGATGTGATCTACAAGAATGGTCAGACGCAGCATTTTCCCGATCTGTCGCCTGATAAGACTCTTGTGCACGACCTAACAAATACGGGAGCGGCCGAACTTGTTTTCGTCACGGTTGAAATAGGGCACGCTGGCGAATTAGCGGCGGTGCGTCAGGAGAAGATCACTCATGGGTTTCTTCTTGGCTCCTGATCCCGTGACATTCACGGAACATAAGGAATGCGATTTGTCATTAGTTACAAGACGCCATAAGGCCCGTACCGATTGTCCATCAACCGATGAATTCGATTGGCGACTGGCTGTGCGGCGCATATTCGGTCAGTTGGAGTGCAGATTTCACCTCAAGATGCAGATACCTCTGTTGGTTTTGGCATCAGTCGGGGCATACGCCGCCCATGCCGAAGACGGGTCAAAGCGCACGCTGGAGACGATTTGTACATTGACATCATCCCTTTACGTGGACGCGGCCATGAATGGATTGGATTGGGGCGCGTTGTGTAGTCGGGCAGAACAGCGCCTTGAGAGCGGCACTCCATTGACGGTCGCCGCCAATGAGTTGCTCGCCGAGCTTGAGGTGTCACACACACGCTATTTCGCGCCCTCTGACCCAGCGCTCGCTATACTGGCTGCGGTCTACCGGGAGGCTCCGAATCTGAAAGACGCCCTTGCTCAAGACGATAGCATGCCACTTCTTCGGGGGGCGGGGTTTACCACTTTTGACGTGGGCGGATCTCGTTTTGTCGACAGCATTCTCGATGGAAGTCCGGCACAAGTGGCTGGGTTGCGCATTGGCGACGAAATCATTGACGATGGCGGTGCAGCTTTTCGCGCAGTACTGCCCACAGATCCAACGGCAAAGGCTTTCGAGACAGAGATCGTCATCCGACGTCAAGAATCCGCCGCCCAGCAAACACTTGTGACACAAGTTGTCAGTGCCAATGCCCTGGCGGTCCTTTCCGACGCGACAGAAAATTCGCTCCGGATCGTAGAGCATCGTGGGCGGCGCATTGGCTATATGCGGGGCTGGACCATGCTGTCGCGTGACGACTTCGGCGGGCCGCGCATCGTGCTTGAACATGCAATCTCTGATGGGCGTCTTGCTGAAATCGACGCGCTGGTGTTTGATGCACGCGGGCTTGTCGGCGGCGGCGGTATGGACGTGTTGGACCGCTTTTTCGCGCCTTCCAACCTGTCCCTGTCATTCATGCCCCGCGGGAGCGACTGGGTTGAAGCGCCCTCGATGCCCGATGATACGCCCCTCGTGATCATAATAGGTGATCAAACCCGCAGCGCGGCTGAAATTATGGCCTACATCGCCAAGGAACACGATCTCGCGACCCTTGTCGGCCAAAAAACCGCGGGTGCCGTAGTGGGAGGCAGGCTGGAACTGCTTCAAAATGGTGGTGGCCTATATATTGCCGTGGGTCGCCTGCGGATCGAGGGAGCTGAACTGGAGGGCGTCGGGGTCTTGCCCGACATTGAAACAGATCGTGTCCAACCTTTCGGAAACGGCATCGACCCGGCCTACGAACGGGCGCTCGAACTGGCTGCGGAGATCTGATGATTTTGGGGAACGCAGAACAATTCCCAAGTGCTCGTCTGGCGGGGGCAGCAGATACCCGCCAGCTCCGCGGCAGGCATTGCACCTTTCCAGACACCTTCCTAACTCAGCCTGAGATAGAACTGACATCTCGTTGTCGGGAGTGGGCAAAACATCGGGGTCGTTGTCTATGTTGGTAGTTCAAGGAGAGGGGAACTGCCATGGATCTGCGGATTATCGTCGAGACTACGTTTGAGAACGGAACCACGAAGACGCATCGTCTCGGCGGCTTGTCCCGCCCGTTTCGGCGCACGCAGCCTGAGGGGTTCGGGCTGTTTCTCAAAGATGCCAAGGCTATCCTGTGGCAATTACAGGATGCGATCCTGCGCGACCAGATCGAGGAAATATCCGAAGCCAGCAGGATCTGTCCCGACTGCGACGGGGTCCGAGCCATACATGATTATCGGTCGAGGGTGCTCGATACGCTCTTCGGCAGGTTTCAGGTCAAGGCGCTTTAGCGCTTCATTGTAGGTCGGCCAGTTCCGGGTCCTGTAGGTTGCGGGTGCGGGTCTGCTCATGTAGCCCCGCTACCACTCTGGATTCACGAGATGAATCCCTCACGGGATTTGTGCAGCAGAGCCGTGCAACAGTCCCGTTAACGCAAGGCTGGCACCGACTTTCCCGACGTCAGCCCGCGTACCCTGTCGATGATCGATCCCGCGTCAATCCCGTGAAGGCGGTAGAGATCGGCGATAGTGCCGGTCTGACCGAAATGTTCGACCCCGAGCGGAAGGGTGCGGTGCCCTGCCACCGACCCCAGCCAGGCCAGCGTTGCAGGGTGCCCGTCGATCACGGTCACGATCCGGCACTCCCGTGGCAGGGGTGCCAATAGCCGTTCCGCGTGCGACTGCGCGTGGATGCCCTCCGCCCGTGCGCGTTGGGCCGCCGTCCAGCCCGCGTTGAGCCGGTCAGCCGAGGTCACGGCTAGGACGCCGACATCCCGCCGCGCCTCGCCCAGATGCCCGGCAGCCCGGATCGCCTCGGGGGCGACCACCCCCTGGTAGGCGATCACCAGGTCGCAGTTTGGACCCGGTTCACGCAGCCAGTAGGCGCCATCGACCACCTGTCGTCGCCACTCCGGGGCAGACCGATGCCCGACCTGTTCGATTGGTTTCGTGGACAGGCGCAGGTAGACCGAGCCTCCGGTTTCGTCGCGCAGCCAGTTGGCGCTTTCCGCCTCTGCCGCACCGTCGCGCTGCAGGTAATCGAAGCTCCACTCCAGGATCGCTGCCAATTCGTCCGCATGCGCGGGCTCGAAGGCGGCAAGCCCGTCCTGGCTCATCCCTATCAGGGGGGTGCCGATGGATTGGTGCGCCCCGCCTTCGGGCGCGAGCGTCACCCCGGAAGGCGTGCCCACCAGCAGAAACCGCGCATCCTGGTAACAGGCATAGTTCAGCGCATCAAGGCCGCGCGCCACGAAAGGATCATAGACCGTGCCGATGGGGATCAGCCGCTTGCCGAACAGCGCATGCGAAAGCCCCGCAGCGCCCAGAAGCAGCATCAGGTTCATCTCGGCGATGCCCAATTCGATATGCTGACCCCCCGGGGCGAAATCCCATTTCGCGGTCGAGGGGATGCGGAATTCGCGGAAGGTGTCCTTGACCGGTTCGCGAGCGAACAGCTTGCGCCGGTTCACCCAGGGCCCGAGAGAGGTCGTCCCGGTGACATCGGGCGACATGGTCAGGATCCGGTCGGCCAGCGGACCGCCCGCCTTGGCAATGTGGTCCAGCAGCTTGCCGAAGGCCATCTGTGTGGCGATCTCGCCCTTTGCATCGGCCGCCAGGGCAGGCACCGGCACGCGGTCGTCGGTCTTGTGCCGCGCACCCCCGGCAAAGAAGGGCACCTTGCCAAGCCACTTGCGGAAGGTGGCGGGGTCGCGCACGGTCGCCAACGGCTCCCATTCCTGCCCCTCGGGCACGCCCATGTGGCGCTGCCAATCTGTCATCTGGGCGCTGGTCATCAGCCCGCCGTGATTGTCCTTGTGCCCGGCGATCGGCGTACCCCAACCCTTGACCGTGTACGCCAGGAAGCAGGTGGGCGCCTCATCCGTCACAGCGGCAAAGGCCTCGGCCATCGTTTCCACGCAATTGCCGCCAAGGTTCTCCATCAGATCGGCAAGCTCGTCATCGCTGCGCGCGGCGATCAAACGGGCCGTGGGGCCATCCTCTCCCAGGTCGTCCAGCAGACGTTTGCGCCAGACGGCACCGCCCTGAAAGGTCAGCGCGGAATAGACTGGGTTGGGGCACTGGTCGATCCAGTCACGCAGGCGGTCGCCGCCCGGTTCCTCGAAGGCGGCGCGCTGAACGACGCCGTGTTTCACCTTGATCACGGTCCAGCCGAAGGCCTCGAAGGTCTTCTCGATCCGTTGCCAGAGCCCCTCGTGCACGATCCCGTCCAGCGATTGCCGATTGTAGTCGATAATCCACCAGGTGTTTCGAAGCCCGTGTTTCCAGCCTTCCTGAAGGCATTCATAGACATTGCCCTCGTCCAGTTCGGCATCGCCCATCAGCGCGATCATCCGCCCTTCGGACACGTCCCTGCCCCAGTCCTTGGCCCTCAGGAAATCCTGCACCATCGACGCGAAGGACGTGATCGCTACCCCAAGCCCGACGGACCCGGTCGAGAAATCCACGTCATCCACGTCCTTGGTGCGGCTGGGATAGCTTTGCGCGCCGCCCAGGCCGCGGAAATTCTCGAGCTTTTCCCGGGTGGTTTTTCCCATCAGATACTGCATCGCATGGAAAAGCGGCGAGGCGTGGGGTTTTACAGCCACACGGTCCTCGGGCCGCAGGGCGGTGAAGTAGAGCGCGGTCAGGATCGACACCATCGAGGCCGATGACGCCTGATGCCCGCCCACCTTGATCCCATCAACCTTGGGCCGCAGGTGGTTGGCATTGTGGATCAGCCAGTGTGAAAGCCACAGCAGGCGTTGTTCGGCGGTCTTGAGATGGGGTGTCATTCAGTCAGGTCCTTGGAACGTGATGCACGGAAGATGTCATGCCCTGCAGGACATGTCCTTGCTTTCTTCGCGCGAAACGCGCATGTTTTAGAGATAGTCACTATCAATATGAAGATCATTGGTGACACCCACCATGCTGGACGATTTTGATAGAGCAATCCTGAAGTGCCTGCGCGCTGACGGGCGAATGACCGTGCTTGACCTTTCGGACCGTGTTGGGCTCAGCCCGACGCCGGTATCCCGGCGGGTGCGACGGCTGGAGGAGGCGGGCGTCATCACCGGCTACGCGGCCCTGCTGGACGAAACCGCCCTCGGCTTCGGCGTGTCGGTCTTCGTGTCGGTGAAACTCGACAAGCAGATCGACGACGCGCTCGCCACTTTCGAGGCCGCCATCGCCGGCTTTTCCGAGGTGGTCGATTGCTGGCTTATGACCGGGAACCGGGACTACCTGCTGCGCATCGCCACGGCCGATCTGAAGGAATTCGAACAGTTCCTTGTCGGCAAGCTGACCCGCGTGCGCGGCGTCGCCTCCATCGAAAGCTCTATCCCCTTGCGGCGGGTCAAGGGGGACGTGGCCCGGGCCGAATAGGCGAACGGGCCGCGCCACGCGTCGTCACCCCTGACGCAGGATCGCGGCGCGCAGGATCTCCCGCGCCAAGGCCTCGGCCGCGTCCTGTGGCGGGACACCACGGTCCCGCGCCCGTTCAAGCCCCTGTCCAACCCGCCTGGGAATTCTTTCGATCAGCATCGCGGTGGCTTCCGCCGACAACCCTTGATCCAACGAGGTGTTTAGGATCACGCCACCGGCATTCACGACGAAATCTGGCAGGTAGAGGATGCCGTTGTCCTGAAGCAAGACACCGTCCCCGGAGGTGGCAAGCTGGTTGTTGGCCGCTCCGCAGACAAGCCGCATCTTGAGCCGCCCGATGGTGACCGGGTTCAACGTTGCGCCGATGGCACAGGGCGCAAAGACATCCGCGTCCACGTCGTAGATCGCGTCGACTGCGATCGATGGAGACAAACGGAACTATTCGCAATTTCGGATGTTGCCAACCAAGTATGATCGGGTAACGAAAGGAGGGCACTCATGCCTGCAAAATCGAAAGCCCAGCAGAAAGCCGCCGGCGCGGCCCTTTCGGCCAAGCGTGGCGAAACCAAGGTGAGCGACCTTCAGGGTGCCTCCAGGAGCATGTACGACTCCATGTCCGAGAGCGAGCTGGAAGAGATGGCCTCGACCGAAAGAAAGGGAAAGCCGGAACACAGGAACGAGTAACCTTGCGAATACAAGTACAGCGGCCGTCTCTGCCAACGTTGCAGAATGCGCCCGCAATCCTGTCAACACTGGGATGTATCACAAGGATTGTTGATCCGCTTTCCAACGTGTCATTATTGCCTTCGCTGGGACTGACAGCGGAGTCGAGATGAACAAGGAAATCAAAACCGGGCAGGAGACCGACCGACTGGAGTTGGAACTGAAGCGCCGTCTCCGCGATATCGGCAATGAGGAGCAGCCGGAGAAGCTGCTTGCGCTTGCACGCGAACTGCAGGATCTGTTGCGCAAGAAACCCTTGACTGAGGACTAGGCAGCTTTCGGACTGGGTGCCCTGCGAACAAACGGGCACGGGAGCAATCGTGAAACACTCATCAGGGGGCGAGTTCCCGCTTCCCAGACCGCCGCGGCGCCGTCGCACAAGCACTTTCGGAACAATGACGCCGAGCCTCTGTTGTGACTGTTCAGACATGAGGAGGCGCAAGATGAACAGACGTGAATGGCGCGATCACGGCGAAAGCCGCAACTTCGATCACGAGATGCGTGGCCGGGGACAGGGTGATTATGAGCATCGTGGATACGGCACGGCACGCGAACGTCACCCTATGGGGCCGGATCGGGGATTCCACCCCGGAGGCGCAGCCGATGCGGAGCAGCCCCCCCGGGACAGGGGCGGCTACGATCCGTATCGTGAAAGCTATTACGGCCTTCCCGGCGGTTTTTATGGCGGTCTTCCGGGCGGTCCTGCCGGTTTGCGTTGCTACGACCGGGGTCAATATGCCGACCGTGAGTTCTACGGCGGCAATCGCAATATCTCAGATGCGTTCCGCGATCACGGTTCCGACCGCGGTCTTTTCGAACGGGCAGCGGATGAGGTTTCATCCTGGCTCGGTGATGAGGATGCCGAACACCGTCGAGAACGCGACCATCGCGGCCGCGGTCCGAAAAACTACAAACGCTCGGACAGCCGGGTCGAGGAAGACGTATGCGACCGGTTGACGGATGACGGTTTACTCGACGCTTCCGACATAACAGTACAGGTGAGCGACCGGGAGGTGACGCTGGACGGAACGGTCTCCACCCGCAACGCGAAGCGCCGGGCAGAGGATTGTGCCGACAGCGTAAGCGGCGTTCAGCACGTTCAGAACAATCTGCGCGTCTGCGGAATGGATGCCATGTCGTCTGCATCGACGTCGACCACCACCGGACGCCAGACCTGAAAGCAACGCTGCGCGCATGTATAAGCGGGGGCACTCAAGCAATTCGGTTGCACCGAACCCGATGCGCGCGACACGACGACGTCGCAGCGCGGTTCAGAATGAGATCCGTGTGATCAGGTGAGGTTTCAGTACCGCGCGGCTCTGAGTGCATCTGCAAGGACGATCCGACCAAGGTGCTGGATGCCAATCGGGCGCGGCACCAGACACAGATATCGGAAAAAACGCGCGCCGTTTTGGCTAAACTATCCCACCTGCATGGCTGACCCATAGCAGCCGATCTCAGGAAAAAAGACCGCCGGCCGCTCAGGGAACGCACCGACGGGCAATGGCTGAGCGGGAAGCACTCATGCCTTGAACATCGGCCAGAGGAAAAGTGACCGACCAGCATGAAACACAACGGCGGGGAATTGGTTCCCGAGCAATTCACAAATCCGTCCCCGCGTCCGGCTGTCTTTCGCCGGGACGGCTGCGCCAGGATGATAGAAATTCCGGATAGCTGACGTTGTCGGCTTCAGGAAGACCGATCTGCCTCAGCGTCCGGGTCAGTATGCGAATGTCGGTTCCTTCGACCGCCACGCTCTCTACGTCATCCATCCCTTCGATGGTCAGCCGGACGTGTTCACCGCGTATGGTATCGGTCGCGTATTTCATGCGGTGCTTGGTGACTGCAACGGGACAACTGCCGATGTGCCTGAACGCAGACAGCACAGCCTGCGCGTCGTATTCTTCGTCTTCCGAGAAGATCGGCATGGCTGCATTGGTGCTGAACGCGCTGTTGATCCACCGACCACGCGCGGGCAATGAAACGTTGCCGGCGGGGACCCAACGCTCAAACCCCTCAGCCTCGTCGTGAAGGCATTTCAATTCAAGGCGCGCGCAATCCCGCAGTTTGAAGCTTCGTCCGGTATCGCGGCCAAGTAGGTACACATCCGTTACCGTTTCCGGTGTTTCCTCGGGAAGGATTGTAACCAGAGCCTTCACAGCTGTTCGAAGGTCATATCCGAACACCCTGAACTCATAGCGGCTACGGGGTGATTTGCCTTTCATCGCGATGCAACATCTATTGTAGCGGTTTGTTCCCGATGCGGTGGCGGGGGCGTTCCCGCGCTGCCAGTTCTATCACAGCCGCTTCAGTACTTGCGGTTCACGTGATCCCGTGGCCAATGTTTGTGACAATGCTGGCGGCATCCAGCGACGCATGCCTCATCCCTGATTACCAGAACCTTCGCTTGGCTGGCCACCGACCATCGCGCCGCATAGAACGACTTCTGCACCAATCATGGAGACGTTTCGAGGATGACGGCGATCGCGGCGAGATCTACAGCATGATTGGATATTTCCACGCCCGGTTCTCCTAATGGAATAACAAATGGAACAGAACGCCGCGAGCCGTGTTTGCTTCCTATAAGCGTAGAAGAGGCAGATATGTGGCGTAATTCTTTGCAGGCCGATGAAATGACCCGTTGGGAGCAGCAGGACCTGTGCGTGCAGGTCGATCAAAATCTGCGCCGGGCGTATCCGGCGCGTCCGGCAGACGATCTACCGGACCCCATTCGCAGGGCACTGAGAAATCTGAAGCGCAGAATATCGCAGGACGGATAGCGCGGGTCCGGCTGCAATCCCGCGCCTTCGGTGGCTTAATCGGGATGGAACAATCCGGGCGCGGTCCTGTTGTTCGCAGGACGTCCCGCCACCGGGGCTGACTGTCCAGACAATTGCGGAGAACACGATGAGTTTTTTCTCAGCCGATATCAGAACATTGGACGATCTATTCCTGCGTCAGCTGCGCGATATCTACTATGCCGAGCAGCGCATTGCGAAATCCCTTCCCGACATGATCGACAAGGCGGACAACGCCGATCTGAAACGGGCATTCGAAAGCCATCTGGAGGAGACCCGCGGCCATGTGGAGCGGTTGGAGCGCGTCTTTGACTCGATCGGGAAACGGGTGGAGGGTGTAGACTGCCCTGCAATCGATGGCGTAATCGACGAAGCGAACGAAATTTTCGGCGAGATAACGGACGGCGAGGTACTGGATGCCGCTCTGGCAGCCGCGGCACAGACTGTCGAACATTACGAAATGTCGCGCTATGGCACCCTCATTGCCTGGGCGAAGGAACTGGGCAAGCACGATTGCGCCGAACTGCTTCAGCAGACACTTGAGGAAGAGAAGGCGGCAGACAAAACGCTGACGGAGATCGCCGAAGAGCGGTTGAACAAGGCCGGCTGACCCCCGCTGCTTGCGCGCTTGAACCCGCACCGTTCAGCGGCGTGGATGCGACCTCAAATCCCGTGCTCCAGATTCGGAGCCCCCTTTCGGCGCAATGACGAAGCTGCGCAACTCAGGCGCCAGACCAGGCCTGTCGCGGGATAGTCGATCTCCACCTCGCCCGACAATGCTGACCGAGCCATATTGTCCAGCACCGTCGTTCCGAAACCGTTCGCGGATGGCGGCTCTACCAGCGGGCCCCCGCTTTCACGCCATTCCATCCGGAACTCGTCCGTCGTGATGGTCCAGTCGATCGCGACACATCCCGCGTCGTTGCTCAGCGCGCCGTGTTTCGCGGCATTCGTCGAAAGCTCGTGAACGGCCATGCCGATAGCCTGTGCCGCGGATGGTGAAAGCGGCACGTCAGGTCCGCTGATCCTGATGCGCTTGTCGACCAGGGCCTCAAAGTGACGCAGCTGACTGCGGACAAGTTCGTTCAGATCGACGCTCTCCCACCCGCTCTTTACCAGAAGATCCTGGTTTGCGGCCAATGCCTGCAATCGCCTGCCGAAGTTTTCCATGAAGGATTGCGGCGTCTTCGCTGCCGTTTGCCGCGCGATCGCCTGCACCGTCGCAAGCATGTTCTTGCTGCGGTGGTTCACCTCCCGCATGAGCAACTGACGAACCTCTTCGGACCGCTTGCGGTCGGTTATGTTCTGTAAAACCTTGATGCCGTAGGCGATCTTGCCGTCACGGTCGCGTACGCAGCTGACCGAAGTGTGGCCCCATACCGTTTCGCCATTCTTCGCAATGTAGCGCTTTTCGACGTCGTACGTATCCGCCGCACCGCTTCGCAGCCGGTCCATGGCCTCGCGACCCTTCTGCAAATCGTCGGAATGGGTAAACCGGTCCAGCGGTTGTCCTTCCATTTCGGCCGCTCCATATCCCAGCATTTGTGCCATGCTTTCGTTGACACGGACGAGATGGCCGTCGGTATCGACCATTGCGATCCCGACGGCGGCATTTTCGAAAGTAGCCCGAAAGCGATTTTCGGCTTCTTCGATTTCCCGTGTCCGGTTCAGGACCCGCTGTTCAAGCTGGGCGTTCGCTTCCGACATTTTGGCCGCCACGTCCTTCTGCTCGCGCATCGTGGCCGCAACGATCAGGCCCATTGATGCGCCAACCATGATCAGGGCTTGCAAAATGGCATGTCGGAAGGTGCTGTTTCCAACGTCCTCCGCCATCAGCCCTGTATCCTGCGTGAAATAGCCGATCGTGACCGCCAGCAACAGGACAGTAAGACTGGTTCCCGCAAGCTGGAACCGCAAGGCCGCCCAGAGGATCGGAATGAACAGAAGGAACGCATTTGGAAGGCCGCTGACCAGATGCCACGCCACAAGCCCGACCAGAACCAACCCGATAAGGCCACCTTCAAATAGTTTTGAGGGCGACGGTTTCGCACCTTCGCGCCGGATCGTCGCGGCCAAGACGGCAAGCGGGGTGGCAATCAGGATACCCGTGGCATCGCCAAGCCACAGAAGGGGCCAGATCACCTCGAACGCATTCTTGCCGATGAAAGCGTCGATGGAACTGATAAGCGTGGCCCCGACCACCGGCGCCAACAGGACACCAAGACCGAGAAACGCCACAACCTGTCGCAGCGTTGTGAATGGCTGAATCCGACCGCTGAACGACGGCCAAAGGATCAGGGCGCCAGCAAGCACCTCACATATGTTTGCCGTGACATATCCCAGAGCGGGAAGGATCGGGTTGTGAAACCAAAGCGTGTTTGCCGTCAGCTCCCCCGCCGCTGCAACGGCGATCCACCAGGGCCAGCACCGGCGTCGATGGATCAACAGGGCTCCGAGGATAACGCCGTTCGGCGGCCAGACCGTAATCGAGATATCGGGAACAACCATCATCCATCGGCCGAACGCAGCGGCGAAGAGATATCCCACGAAACAGGCGATTAGCGACAAGATCGGAGGGCGATTGGTGTGCAGTAGATCATGCAGGCTCCATGGCTGCACGGTCAAAGTAACATCAGACGCAAGGGTGGTTTTAGAGTCCGCAGAACCCGGTTTCAGTTCTCGCAAAACCAGCCCCTCCTTCGCCATCATGGTGACGAACAGCAATCTGGGCGACGCCCAAAGACGACACCCGCACCCGGTCCTACCTTTCGAGACGCTACAGCGCCGAGCCGAAATATGTCAACGAACCCCGCAGTCGGGACGAACAATATCGAAATTGGAAACATGAACGCAGAATGAATGCGGAACTCGCCGTTCACCTATGCGTTGAGGCTCCATGACCCAAATGGAAGCCAAGATGTGCAGCGAAGAGCCGGGCGGTTCGCTCGACGGTCTTGTGGATCTCCTGCCGACGCTGCGCGCCTATGCCTGGTCGTTGGCGAAAAACGGGGCCGATGCCGACGATCTTGTGCAGGAGACGCTGCTGAAGGCGATTGCGAACGAGAGCAAATTTCAGAAGGGAACCAACCTGCGCGCGTGGCTTTTCACGATCATGCGCAATACTTTTTACAACCGGGTCCATGCCGCAAAGCGGGAACGGACATCGGCAGCCGATTGCGTCTCGGGGACGGTTTCAACGCCTGACACGCAGGAATGGTCTGTCTTCGGCGGAGAGCTGATGGATGTGATCCGGCGACTTCCCGATCAATACCGCGAAGTGTTGATCCTCGTGGTCATGCTCGGCGAAAGTTACGAAGAGGCCGCCAACCTTTGTGGTTGTGCAGTCGGGACGATCAAGAGCCGCGTGAATCGTGCCCGCGCGCTTGTTGTCGATGAGCTCAACCAAGAAACCGATTGATGCACCGAACGTTGAAACCAAAGGAAGGCGGCTGTTTCAGCCGCTTTCCCGCACTCGTTATCACCCACACTCACACATTGTCGTCTACTGCGGGTCAGACCCTTCGGAGTCGCTGCCCGATGCTCCCGGTAGTTCGGATGTGCCGTCTGGCAGAGCGTTGTCGGACCCCTCGCCGTCCGGTGCGGCCGGTTCCAAGTCCGCCTCATTGCGTGCATGTTCATCCGTGCCCACCGGCTGATCGGTGACGGACCCGTCGGCCGCCGCAATGCGCCAGACCGTATTCCCCGCATCGTCGGCCACAAGAAGGGCGCCGGTGCCGTCGATGGCGACACCCACCGGCCTGCCACGTGCCTGGTCCCCGTCCAGAAAGCCTGTCACCACGGCCTGCGCAATGCCCGAGGGCCGGCCGTCCTCGAACGGCACAAAGACCACATGGTAGCCGTTGAAGTTGTCACGGTTCCAGCTGCCGTGCTCGCCGATGAAGGCGCCGTTCGCATAGGGTTCGGGCAAAGCCGAGCCGTTGGAAAATGCCAGTCCGAGCGGTGCGACATGGCTGGACAGGGCGTAGTCCGGGGGGATCGCCTTTTCCACCATATCTGGGCGCGGCGGATAGACACGTTCGTCCACATGTTGGCCGTAATAGCTCCACGGCCAGCCGTAGAACGCGCCGTCCTGCACCGAGGTCATATAGTCCGGAACGAGGTTCGGCCCCAGTTCGTCCCGCTCGTTCACGACCGTCCAGAGCACGCCCGTGTCAGGATGAAAGGTCAGACCGTTGGGATTGCGAAGACCCTCGGCGAATACGCGGTAGGCCCCCGTTTCCCGGTTCACTTCCCAGATTGCGGCACGCTGCTTTTCCGCCTCCATGCCGTTTTCGGCGATATTCGAGTTCGAACCGACCGAGACGAACAGGTGAGCACCCTCAGGGCTGAGGACAAGGTCCTTCGTCCAATGGTGATTGATCGGCCCGCCGGGCAGCGGCGTGAGGATTGTTGGCTCTTCGGCGATCTCATTCTGGCCGAGCTGATAGGGATAAGCGAGGATCGCGTCGGTCGCCGCGACATAGAGCGTATTCTGGTACCAAACGACACCGAATGGTGAGTTGAGGCCGGCCAAAAGATCATGTCGTTCATCCACCGTGCCGTCGCGATCGCTGTCGCGCAGAAGCGTGATAAGGTTGCTGTCCTTCTCCGGCCCGTCGGACCCGCCATGGGCAATGGACATGATCCAGCCGCGGATCAGGTCCTTCGGCCTGGTCACACTGTCACCCGAAGAGCCTCGGGCCTGCACGACCAGCACGTCGCCGTTTGGCAATGTATATACCGTGCGGGGATTCACGAGATCCGTGGCATAGGTCGAAACCGTCAGGCCTTCGGGGACTTGGGGCGTCTCGCCGTCCTGCCAGCCGATGACTTCAGCGATCTTCATTCCGGCAATGAATGGCGGATCGGGTTCAGGCAGAACCGGATCCGGCCCGATCTGGCTCGAAACATCGAAATCCTGCGCCGCGAGGGGCGCGGCGATAAACGCCGTCGCGCCGAGCAGCGCCCGAAATGTCGAGTATTCAATCATGGATACGTACCCCTACACCATCTCGGTATACCATTGCCCGGCCCAGCCAGACCGTGACGACAAGCACCAGCACCGTCAGAGCAGATAGTCCCAGCCCTACCGGCACGACCGCCGTCCGGCCGTCACCCGCGTGGACGATGCTGTTGATCAGGGCGATAAAAAGGGCAATCACGTTGCCCGTGCCGTGCATGATCGCCGTCGCGCTGTTACGCAACTGCCGTCGCGACAGAAGGTCGATCAGACCGGCGATTGCGGCAAGCCCCCCGAAAACGAGTCCGGCGAAAAGGAGCCAGGACGAAAAGTTCTGCCACATCAGTGTACCTGTCTGCCAGTAGGCCACATCGGTCAGCAGGGCGAGCGTGAAGCAGACGATGGGAAAGGGTACGAGCGTTGCATGGACAGGGTGCCCGGCCACATTCGCCTTGGCCGGGATGAGTGGTTTCGAAGTGACCATTTTGGCGGGCCTTCGATGGGGTGCTGCTCTCATCTCTACCTCCGGAGTCCGGTTTCAGTTCTATTAGCAACCGATGCAGCCACGGGATGTTCCCTAAATCTCACCGATTAACGCATCGTTTTGGCGGCAGACCGATCTCTGATCTCGGTTTCATCTCATGCTGCTTGGAAAAGGGCGGTTTGGGGTCGTGCAAGGTTCCGCGCTCAACCGGCGGAGCGCGGCAATTGTTCCGAACCGGGCCCGGGAACAATGCGCGCGGCAGGCCGTTGCCTTGCAGAAGGAGCGCATTGATGCCGGAGACCGACCATCAGAAGCTGGGGCAGCTTGCCGACCGCATCACCAAGGCGGCCGAACAGGATCGCGTGTCAGTCGGGGACTTGATCGAGGCCGTCGGCCACCGCTCTCTTCTGCCGCTGGTCCTTGTGCCCGCGCTTCTGGCCGCAACGCCGCTTTCGGGCATACCGGGCCTCTCAGCCATCTGCGGTATCATCATCGCGCTTGTCTCGTTCCAGATGCTGCTCAGCGTGCAGAAGGTCCGGCTGCCCGGCTTCATTAAGCGCCGGTCGGTAAAGGGCAAGTCACTGAAGGAAGCTCTGGAAAAATCCAGCCCAGTAATCGACTGGATCGACCGCCACACGCGCCACCGGCTGACGGGCCTCTTTCACCGACCGATGATCTGGGTGCCGCGGGTGCTGTGCCTGCTGTCGGGGCTGGCGATGCCGTTTCTGGAGGTCATCCCGTTTTCTGCCTCGACAGTGGCGATCGGGGTCGTTTGCCTGACCCTCTCGCTCTTGACCTGCGACGGGCTTTTGTTCCTGCTCGCACTCCTACCCTATGCCCTTGGCGCCTGGCTGGTCGGCGGGCAGTTCCTGTCGTGACTGTCCCCGCCTCCCCAGTCACCAGACCCACAGGTGGGGTGGATTCAGTCGAGAAATCCTTCAGCCAGGAAACCTTAGTGGCGTTCAAATGTTGGGCTGGTAGATAAAAGACAGGAACCACCATGACCGCAACAAGCAGCACCAAAACAGCCATCCTCTATCGAATGGTCATGCCGGGCCACCTCTGCCCCTTCGGCCGGAAATCGCGGGCGCTGTTGAAGCGTAAGGGCTACGAAGTAGAGGATCACCACCTGACCAGCCGCGCCGAGACCGATGCCTTCATGGAAAAGCATGGAGTCGAAGCGACGCCGCAGACTTTCATTGGCGGCGAGCGGATCGGCGGGTATGACGATCTGCGCGCGTATTTCGGCAACCCCCTCACGGGCGAAGACGAAACCACCTATCGCCCGGTCATCGCCATCTTTTCGGTTGCCTTCCTCATGGCACTGGCGGTCGCCTGGACGGCGGCCGATGCCGTTCTGACCGTTCGCACCGTCGAATGGTTCATCGCCATCGCCATGACGCTGCTCGGCATCCAGAAACTGCGAGACGTGGAGTCTTTTTCGACCATGTTCCTCGGCTATGACCTCCTGGCGCGGCGCTGGGTCTTCTATTCCTATCTTTACCCCTATGGCGAAACGCTGGCCGGGCTTCTGATGATCGCGGGGGCGCTGTTCTGGCTGTCCGCTCCCGTGGCGCTCTTCATCGGCACGGTGGGCGCGGTGTCGGTCATCAAGGCGGTCTATATCGACCAGCGCGAACTAACCTGCGCCTGCGTCGGCGGCGGCAGCAATGTGCCCCTTGGATTCATATCCCTGACTGAAAATCTCTTGATGGCTGGGATGGGGGTCTGGACCCTGGTCAAGAATCTCGTGTGAACCCGCGTTTGGCTTGCCGCCACACGGGGCAAGAGGTTTGCATCGCACGTGCCGGCAGCCGGTTGGGCTGTTCCATTCCAGACTTGTCAGGAAGTGGTCAGGACCGAAGGGGGCGACTTCGAATAAATCGCCAATGCGATGAGCAACACGCCCCAGATAATGAGGTCGAGACCCAGCACTACACCGGGCACCCAGACCGCGTTAAAGGGCAGGCCAAACCACACAAGAAGGGCGACGGCCATCGAAAGAATGCCTGACGCGATCATCCATCCCGCACCCCTCTCATGCCGGCGCCGGAACCCGTAGAAGGTCCGCAAAACGCCACCGGCCGCCAACCAGGCGGCGATCAGAGTTGTCAGTGCGAATATCCCGGCAACCGGCTGAACCAGCATCAGACCACCGGCCAGTATCGCCAGCAGGGACAAGCCGAAAGCGCTTGCGATCTGCCAGTGGTCGCGGCCACGGAAGGCAGCAAACACACCGACGGATCCGGAAAACAACAGGCAGGCTCCAAAGGCCACGGCGGCGGCGAGCGAGGCGATGACGGGCAGCGCAATCGCGGCGATGCCCGCGACAACGCAGGCACCGCCACCGACATACAGAAGCCAGCTGTGTTCGGCCACGGATTTGCCGGCTTCGAAGGCCAGGGCAGAGGTGGTCTCCGCTTCCTCCGGCGTTGCGTCGGGCGGGCCGCGATGGGCGGGGTCGTGATCTGCACCCATCGTTGCCTCAGCCGTCGGCAATGCGGATGATCATGTGCTCACCCACATCGGGCTTGTGGTCGGTCTCAAGATTGGCGCGGGCGACCTCCAGACCGAAGACCACTGAACTGTCGGTACTGGCCCAGACCGCCGCCTCCTGCAAGGCGAAGCGCAGAAGCGTCACCTCAGGGTCTTCGCGACCCTCGTCGAACCAGGCTGACGCGACCGCCGACCAGATCTCGTCCAGCTTCTCGCGATCCTCGCTCTGTTCCAGCGTGCCGGACAGGCACGCGTAGAACCCGCCATCCGGAGACATCACGCAGTGATGGGCGCGCGCGCCGAGCCCGACCGCCCGCACCAGATCGGTATCGGTCGAGGTTATGAACCACAACTGGCCTGTGTCCGGATCGGTGTAATGGGTCATCGGCTGCATGTGCTGATCGGAATCGACGACGCCCAGCATACCGACTCGGCTCTCATCGAGCTGCTCGAAAAGGGTGCTGCGCGCATCGGCGCGCAGCTTCTCCATCGTGTTCATGTCCGGCCCCTCAAAGATCGCGGGACCAGCTGTCGACCTCGCGCTCAGCAGCCTCGCGCGACTTGCCGTACTTTTCCTGTACGAGCCCCGCCAATTCGTTCTTTCGGCCATTGGCGCGGTCAAGCTCGTCATCGGTGAGCTCGCCCCACTTGGCCTGAGCCCGGCCCTTGAGCTGCTTCCAGTGGCCTTCGATCTGATCCCAGTTCATCGGTCTCTCCTTTCTGTCTGTGTCGGTCGGTTAAACGTTTGCGCGCCTTGCGCGGTTCCGTTCCGGTTGCCGGTGGCGGCAGAAAGCCGCGCCCGCGCCGTCACTCAATCTCGGCCTTCACAAGCCGTTCGATGTCATCAATGGGATGGCCCGTCAGCGTTTTGGGCACTTCGCCAACGATGCGGGATTGCACCTCTTCGTGCAGTTCGCCGCGCAGGTCGCCCAGGATGTCGGGCGCAGCCACGACAACGATCTTCTCGAACCGGCCCTTATGGGCGTATTTGTAAAGAACCTCCGCGAGGTTCTTGGCGAAGCGGTGCTTTTCCAGTTCGTGCCAGTCGGTGTCGTCCATGGCCGACCGGTGGCCAGAGGGACCGTCGCTTTTGCGGCCCGGCCGGTCAGTGCCCTGTTCGGCCGCAGGCGGGTTTTCCTGTCGGTCCTTGCGGACGACCTGAAGGTGCAGGTCCTGTGCGTCACCGACATTCTCAAGGAACAGGGCCTTTTCACCGTCCGCGACCAGCACCCAGCTTCCTGTGGTGATCCGTGTCATGCGCCGCCTTCCTCCTCATTGCTCTTCCGCACCCGCGTCTTGCCAGCGGGGCGTTCGGTGGCCCGCTTCAACTCGTCGCGCGTGCCGACGTCTCGGGCCAGACGGCCGCCCTCGCGCCCCTGCCCCGAGACGGTGCCTTCGGCGACGGGAAGGCTGGTCGTGTCTCGATTGTCTTCGTCGCGGTCGGTTTTATTGGTGTCGTTCGTCTTGCGGTTCTCCATTGCGGTTCCCTCCCTTCAGGCTGCGCTTCTGTTGTGCGCACCCTCTTCGATCTCTTCCACGATCTTGGCGCAGAAGGCCGGAAGATCCTTGGGCGAGCGACTGGTGATGATCGCCTCGTCGACCACGACCTCCTCGTCCTTCCAAGTCGCGCCGGCATTCTTCACATCCGTCGCGATCGAGGCGTAGGAGGTGGCGTTGCGGCCGCGCAGAACGTCGGCCTCGACCAGCAGCCACGGACCGTGGCAGATGGCAGCAATCGGCTTTCCGGCGTCGTAGAACGCCTTGACCAGGCTTACAGCCTGGGGCTTGGTCCGCAGGATGTCGGGGTTCATCTGGCCACCGGGCAGGACCAGCGCGTCGAATTCTTCCTCGGACAGATTGCCAAGGGCGGCATTCACAGTGACCGTGTCACCCCAATCGCCGTCTTTCCAGCCGCGAATGTCATTCCCATCGGGGCTGGCAACACAGACATCCGCCCCTTTCTCCCGCAAATGGTTGACCGGATGTTCCAGTTCGGATTGTTCAAAACCATTGGTGGCAAGTACGAGGACGCGCGCATTTCCAATGTCGGGCATCAATGTCTCCTGATGTCAGATGGTGATTTCCCCACCAACACTTCAGCGGCTCTGTTGTTCCTGAGAAACTGATGCGGGCGCGCCCATGCTGTAGAAAGCGGCCAGATCGGCAATGTCACCGTCACTCAGACTGCGCGCCGCTGCCGCCATCCGCGCAGCCTCCGGCGTTCTGGGGAGTGGCCCGTCGCGCCAAAGCCTCAGCCAGATCGAAAGCCAGCGCGCGTCCTGCCCGGCGATGAGGGGCACGGTGTCGGAGCGCGGCGGCTGGCCGGCCACTCCGTGGCAGGACATGCACGACGGGATCTCGGCATGTTCGTCGCCCTGACGCGCCAGGTCGCGGCCACGGACCGCATCGCCGGAACGGTTTCCGGTCGGGCCGGAGCCAAGCCCCCCGGCCATCGTGGCGTAGCGGGCGGCCAGCGCGCGCCGCGTCTGTGGCGACAGGGCAATCGCAACAGGCTCCATGAATCCGCTCTGCCGCCGGCCCTCGGCATAGGCGTCAAGCGCGGCTGCGAGGTAGGCTTCGCTTTGTCCAGCCAAGCGCGGCGCTGTGCCGTCGCGGCCCATCCCATCCTCGCCATGGCAGCGGGCGCAATTTTGGATCGGATCTTCCGGCGTGCCAGTCATCCCGCCGAAGGCCACGGCGGCATTCGCGGGGCGCCAATCGGCATCGCCGTAAGCCAGTTCGCGATACGTATCCCTGTCAACTTCAGCATAGATAGACAGGAACGCTGCCAGCGCCCAGGGCTCATCGTCGCGCCCCTGCCCCGCCCAAGCTGGCATTCCGGTGTATTTCAGGCCGTGCCGCGCGAGCCAGTAAAACTCCAGCACCGTATGCTCGGTCTCGTCGATAAGGGTCGGTTCGGGCAGCATCGCGGTGACGACCGCGTTTCGTGACAGTCCCGGCGCACCGTGGCAAGTGGCGCATCCGGTGGCGAAATGGGCGGCTCCAAGGCGCATCAGCGCGGGGTCGTCGGCGTCGAACCAGTCCGGGGGATCAAGGCCAGCCGCGCGCCTGCCGACGGCGTTTTCCATGTAGGAATGCAGCAAGGCGCGCACCGGCGGAAGATGCCGCTGCGAGGCGGCGACATTGTAGGGGGCGAGCCACCAGAACGCGCCCGCGAATAAGACCAGCGCGACCACGGCCAGAAGCAGGAGGTGCCAGCCGATCCTCATCGCGACCCCTCCGGCTCGGCAAGATCCGGCGCCAGCCGCAGGAGCGCTCCCACAAGATAGATCGCGCCGCCCGCCACGGCCATCAGCGCGCCCGCGACCTGCTGTTCCTCAATCGCTGTAAGGCCGAACCATCCGGCACAAAGCGCGCCGTAAATCGGCCGTGGCGCCAGACCGATAAGCGCGCCCAAGAGCGTCATGTGCATGACCGTGCCGAAGAGGACCAGCGCGCCGCCATACCGCCCCGCCGACCGCGCCGCCGCCCAGACCAGTAGTCCGGCGGCCAGAAAACTTGCCTGTTCCAGTGCCAGGCCCACCCCGCTCAGTCGCGCCCAGAGATGCGCGGCCGGGGCGTGCCAAGCCCAGACAACGACCATTTCGACCAGAAGGACAACCACTAGCCCGAACGGTCCCGGCCGCACCGGCAGCCGAGGCCCCAGAAGCGCGGGGGCAACCGCGATCACTATCAGATGCAGCCCCATATGTATGATGATCGAGCCTGCCGTGTAGTCCGGCAGCGGCGACAGCCAGACGGCGGCCAGAAGCGCTGCACCGAGGATGCGCGGCAGGGTCAGCATCGGTCGAACACCACGCCGGGGATGGCGGTGAAGATCACCGCCACCGCGTTGAGCGCGCACAGAAGCAATGCCACATGGCCGAGGAACCGCTTGCGCGACCGCTCCCTGTCATCGACGATGAACCCTTCGCGCCGCAAAAGGCCGCCATAGCTGACGGTCGCGATACGGGCGATCCAGCCGATCGATGCCAGCGCCACCAGCGTCAGACCAAGGATCGCCCAGAAGGCCGGGGACAATTCCCCTGCCGCCCGCGCGCACCAGAGCGCGGCGATCCAGTAGGCGGCAAGGAAATGCCCCGCCCAGATCACCGGCGGTATGATCACGATCCAGACCGACCCGTCGTCGATGATGCGGGGATAAGTCATCGCATTTCACCCAAGACGAGCGGAAAGAGGCCAATCAGCGCGACGGTCACCAGAGACTGCGTCAGAAGGAAGTTCCAGTAGAGCATGCTGTTGCGCAACTCGGCGTCGTGCCGGGTGTCCATGCATCCCGCCCAAAGCCGTGCGAGACAATAAATCGGCATTATGACCCCTACGGCCACATGCGCCGCCAGCCACAGGATCAGTACCCAGACCGTCGCGTCGTAGGCGTGCCGTGTCGGGTCGAGGTCGGCCACCCGGGCTGCATGGGCCAGCACGGCGACCCCTGCTGCGGCAGGCAACGATACCAGCGCCAGCGCCCATCGCGCCAGCCTTGCGCGGCCCTCGGTATTCGCCCGCTGCGCGACCGCCATCAGAAGCCAGGCCGCGATCAGGAACATCGCACCTGCCGCCGTCGTCCAGACGCCCGGCGGCACGGCTTCGGGCGGCGGAAAGGCGGGGTGCACGGTCCAGAAGAACGCATAGGCGAAGATCAGCCCGGCGAAGGCGGTCGTGTCGCCGATCATCGTAATGAACATGGCCCACCAGCCAACTGAGCCGTTGCCACTGGCATAAAGCGGCAAGATCAGGCCGCGCCCGCAATCGCGCTCGGGCGCGGCGGGCACGCCGCCTGTCCCGGTCCAGAGCCACCAGAGAACGGTGGCAAGAAAGGCCGCGCCGCAGAGGAGTGCGGCGGTCCACAAATGCCAGGTGGCCAGGATGAACACAGCCCCGAGGAAGGCGGCCGACAGGATCGTCACCCAGCCCGGCCCCGGCACGCGCTGCACGAACATCGGCCGAGCGTCGAGGATGTCGGTCACGATCATCTCGCGATGGTTGCCGGGCGCATCGGCCAAGAACCAGGCGCCGCGCGACACCTCCTCGTGGAGACCCGGCTGCTGCCAGAGCGGATAGCGTGTGGTGATTACCGGAACCGAGCGGATGCCCCAGGGATGGCCCGGCACCTCGCGCACCCATTCCAGCGTCGGCGCCTGCCAAGGGTTGACCGACGATGCCTCCTCCCATGCCTTCGGCCGCAGCACGTCGAACAGCAGAACTGCGACCCCGACGGCGAGAATGTAAGCGCCTAGGGTCGAGGTCATGTTCAGCGCGCCCCAGCCCATCTCCTCGGCATAGGTCCAGACCCGGCGCGGCATGCCGAGGACGCCGGTCCAGTGCATCGGCAGGAAGGTGATGTTGAAGCCCGCGAAGATCAGCCAGAAGGACCAGCGGCCAAGGCGCGGCGACAGCATCCGTTCGGTGACGAAGGGATACCAGAAATAGATGGCGGCAAAGATCGGGAACAGCATACCCCCGATCAGAGTGTAGTGCAGATGCGCTACGACGAAGTAGCTGTCATGGGCCTGAAAGTCGAAGGGCACCACCGCCACCATCACCCCGGTCAGCCCGCCGAAGACAAAGATCGCGAGCGCGCCCCCGGCGAAGAGCAGCGGCACCGACGCAGTCGCCCGCCCCACCAGAAGCGTCGCCAGAAGGCAGAAGATCTGGATGCCCGTCGGGATCGCCACAGCCTCGGACGCGGCCGAGAAGAAGCCGAGCGAGATGTTCGGCAGCCCGGTGGTGAACATGTGATGGACCCAGAGCCCGAACGAGAGGAACGCCACCCCGATCGCCGACAGCACGATCCAGGAATGGCCGACGATCCGCGTCCGGGCCAGCGCGGGCAGCATCGTGGCGATCAGCGCGATGGAGGGCAGGAAGATGATGTAGACCTCCGGATGGCCGAAGATCCAGAACAGGTGCTGCCACAGCAGGGGATCGCCACCCCGGTCGGCATCGAAGAAGGCCCAGTCGAACGCGCGCTCCATTTCCAGCAGCAGGTCGCCCGCGATCAGCGGCGGGAAGGCGAACAGGATCATCCCTGCCACCACCAGCACATACCAGCAGTAAAGCGGCATCAGGTTGATCCGCATGCCTGGCGGACGGCATTTCAGGACGCCGACGATCAGCTCGATGGCCGCAGCGATCGAGGCGACCTCGATGAAGCTCAGCCCCAGAAGCCAGATGTCGGTCCCAATGCCGGTCTGGCTGGGGTCAGAGGACAGCGGCGGATACATGAACCAGCCGCCGTTCGGCGCGGCATTCCAGAAGATCGACCCGCAGACAAAGGTGCCACCGATGACGAAGCACCAGAAGCCGAAGGCCGAGAGGCGCGGGAACGGCAGGTCGCGCGCGCCCAGCATCTCGGGCAGGATCAGGATCGCGACCGCTTCGAAGATCGGGATCGCGAAGAGAAACATCATCGCCGTGCCGTGCAGCGTGAAGACCTGGTTGAAAAGCTCCATCGACAGGAAATCGTTGTCGGGCACAGCCAGCTGAGTGCGGATCATCAGCGCCAGAACCCCCGCGAACAGGAAAAAGCCGAAGGCGGTCATCAGGTACCACTTGCCGATCAGCGAGTTATTGACGGCCGAAAGTCGCCGCCAGCCGGTGGGCGTGCGCCAGGCGACCAGAAGTTGTTCGCGCTCGGCCCGGTCGCGGGCCGCGTCTACGGGCGGCGGCGGAGCGATATCGGACAGGTCAGTCATTTCAGCGCCATCAGGAAAGCGGTCAACCGATCAAGCGCCTCGTCCGGGATGTCCGGATAGGCGGGCATCCTGACGCCGGGCTTTACCTCGTCTGTATGGGTGATCCAGCGCGCGAGGTTCGCCTCTGTCATCGGCAGCAGGCCCGCGCCGATCCGGTCGCGGCCACTCAGATGGGTCAGATCCGGGCCGACCCTGCCGCCCGCCCCGGTGCCGCGCACCGTGTGGCAGGCGCCGCAGCCAGCGTCCAGAAAAACCGACAGGCCCTGCAGGTGCGACAATGCGCCGGGACCGGCTGCGCGCGCTTGTTGGGAAAGCCAGGCCTGAAACGCCTCCGGCTCCATCACTACGACGTCGAAGCGCATCTGGGCATGGGCGCCGCCGCAATATTCGGCGCAGACACCGCCCCAGCTGCCCGTTTTCACGGGCGTCAGCGTCAGCCGGTTGGTGCGGCCGGGGATCATGTCCATCTTGCCACCTAGCGCGGGCGCCCAGAAGGAATGGATCACGTCGTCGGAGGTCAGGAGGAGTTCGGCCGTCTCGCCTTGCGGGAGGCGGATTTCATTCGCCGCAACCACGGGTTCCGCGCCAGACGCGTCATAGGTGACACGCCACCACCATTGCTCGGCATCGATCTTCAATGTCAGGGCCGGGGCTTTGGCGGCAAACGATTTCAGCGTCAGCAGGCCCGCGACAAGGAGAATTGCGACGACGATGGTCGGGGCCACGACCCCGCCCCAAATGATGACCGCGCGGCCGATCCGCTCTCCCCGCGCGTGTGCCGCGACACGATAGGCAATGGCGGCAAAGACCATGACGGCGGTCCAGACAAGCGCGCTGCCGATGAGGAACGGCCAGAACAAGGCCTCGACCGCGCGCGCCTCGGCACCGGCGCCGGCAAGCCAGGAATGCCGCCCCTCGCAGGCAGAGAGGGTAACAACCAGCGCAAGCGGGCAATATGTGCGCAAGCGGGTGACGGGCGTTCTCCCTCTTCGCGAGATCCGCATGGTTAACGCCGGACGCCGCTGGAAGTTCCGGCAGAGGCGCTGTCGGATTCCGCGGCTTTTCCTGTGTCCATGTAGGGAAACCAGAGTTGCCGGAGCAGCACTGCGGCGACGACGGTCAGCGGCGCGGCCAGCAACACGCCCGCCGGGCCGAAGAGGATGCCGAAGGCGACAACGGAAAAGACCGTGACCGCTGGAGGCAGGTTAACCGCCTCGCGCTGGATCAGCGGGATCAGCAGCGCACCCTCAATCTGCTGGATGCCGACATAGAGCAGCAAGACCCACAGCACCGTCGTCGGCCCCTCGGCAAAGGCGACAAGGGCCGCGGGAATGGCGCTGGCGATGGGACCGACATAGGGTACGAATTCCAGCAAGCCCGCGATGACGCCAAGCCCGATCGCGGTAGGCACTCCCAGCAGCCAGAGCCCTACACCCGTCAGCGTGCCGACGACCAACATCGACACGAGCTGCCCCAGGAGCCAGGCCCGCAGCGCCTCGCCCGTCGCGGCCAGAGTCTGCCCACCCTTGGCCCGGAACCGCTGCGGCAGGAAGCGTAGGAATCCATCGCGGTAACAATCCGGATTTATCGCGATGAAGAGGCCTCCGGCCAGTGCCAGAAGAACGCCTGAGGCCGCACTGAGCACAATTCTGGTCATGCCGGAAACACCGCTCAGGACCGATGCCGCGCCGTCCGAACTCTGGATGCGTTCGGCGATCCAGGTTTCGATACTGCCGAGGTCGATCCAGGTGTCCAATCGGTTGATCGCTGCCGGGATCTGGGCGGACACCTGCGAAATCTCGGTCACTGTGCGCGTTCCGATAACGGCAATGGTCCCGAGAAAGAGCCCAAGAAGGACGACGATGCTGACGATGACGGCGACTGTCTGGCCGACAGGCACGACCCGGCGCACGGCACTGGCCGACGCATTCAGAAGAATGGCAATCAGGATCGCGGCGAAAACCACCATCGACAGTCCTTGAACCTGCCACAACGACAGAGCGGCGGCGATTGTGGCAAGCAGCGCCAGGCCAATGGTGAAAGCGCTCGCGTTCTGCAAAGGGCCATATCGGGTCGTCTTGGACATCTGCCATCCTTTCGGTGGCGCGGCGTTAACGGCTGCGGACCCTCAACCGAACGGAAAGCACTTGGTTCCCCGCAATTCGAGCTTCAGGAAAGGAAGGCGGAACCATCGCTTGTCGTGAGGTGTTGAATCGGTTCACGACATATGGAGTTAGAAATGAACAAGATAATTCTGGTAATTCCCGTCCTCGCAATGACCGCAGCCTGTCAGACCTCCAACAACCAGTCCGCCGTGACCGGGGCCGCGGCCGGGGCCGCGTTGGGCGCGGCAATCAATGATGATGACCGCGTGGAAGGCGCGCTTCTCGGCGGCGCGGCGGGGGCCGTGGCCGGCACGCTGCTTGGCCAGGCGAACACGCCCGGCGACTGCGTCTATCGCGACCAGTACGGCAACCGCTACGTGGCCGACTGTCCGTAACCAACAGCGACGGCGCATCGGTAACAACCGATGCGCCCGTTGCGTCCGGTCGGATGGGATGTTTCCTGCTGAGCGACCGAGGCGACAACTTTCCTCAATAAACACATGCCCACACCCAGACCCTCGCGAATATCGTTTGCTTCGCAACATGTAAAAAAGGGCGCGGAGAAACCGCGCCCTCATACCATCAACCTGCGACCGATCAGTTGCTTTCGCCGCCCCGGCCATCTTCGGCGCCGAGGACAGTGTCAATCACATCGCCTTCGACCGCATTCAGATATTCACCGGTATCAACCATCTGATTTTCGTCGACGTCGATCAGTGCCATATCGGCTTCCTGGAATTCCGGATACTCCGCCTGGAGTTCTGCGTAGCTCAGGCTGCCATTGCTATCGAGATCAAGATCTTCGAAGACCGCGGTTTGCGCATTGGCCACGAGGGGAAGGGCTACAAAGGCCGCCGAAGCAAGAAGTGTAAATCGCATAACATTTCCTTTCTACAAGTTTGCCAAACAAGGCCGGGGCGAGTGCGCCCGACCCGGTTCATGCCCTCAACTCTGTACCCCCGCGCTTGGTTCACGCTCTCACAGCAACGTGACCGCGACGCCCGTGCAGGGCCCGGCCCGCAGCTTGTCGCAGCACCTGTGGAACCACAAAGCGGCCCCAATTGTTGACGGGGCAATTCATCGAAGGAGCATTCACATGGCCAAGAAAGAAAAAGGCATCCCCGACGATCCGACACATGAAGATGCGGCCGCGGATAAACGCAACTATGCCGGGCCACTGAAGAGCGACTCCGGTAATGAAGAGAGTTATAGGAAAGCGCCGCACTACTATCCCGATGCTGGCTCAGCCCAAAGGGGGACGACGGGCCGCTACCAGACCGGTTGGTCCGGCGTCGGCGGCGACGTCCATCGCGAAGACAACCGGGGCAAAGGTCCAAAAGGATATACGCGATCGGATGAGCGCATTCACGAAGATGTATGCGAAAATCTGACCGCCGACCGTGATGTCGACGCATCGGAGATCGAAGTGACGGTCAATGATGGCGAGGTCACCCTGGACGGCGCAATCCGGTCAAAGCACGAGAAACGCTGCGCCGAGGATTGCGCCGACGCGGTATCGGGGGTGCAGCACGTCCAGAACAACCTGCGCGCCCGGCATAGCGGTCAGGGTCACGCGGCCAACGCGGGACAGGGCCGAGATCGCGAAAGCTGATCCGCCCTCCCGCCGCCGCGGTCTGTCCCCTGTTCGCGGCGGCGGGCTTTACGCCCGGTTCCCGTGATCATCCTGAACCGCGCGCAGCCTTTCAACCTCATCAGCAATGAGCCGAAGTTCCTCCGCCGTCGAAGCCTCGACCGCGAAAGCGCGGTCCGGCAGCGCTCCCGGATCCTCTGTCTGATCCGAAGCAGAGGTATCGCGTGAAACAAGCAGACGTAACCGCTCGCGGTTTTCGGACCGCCCTTCAAGGACAGCCGCGACAAGCGCGGCGAGGACATGCCGCTGGGCATGCAGTTTGCCCTCCACGATTGCCGGGATCTGGTCATAGTCGGACATCTTGTTTCTCCAATTCATCGTTGAGGCAAATGAAACCGCAGCTCTGCGCGGCCATACTTCAAATGGAACAATCGGCGAAGCGATCGGTTTCATCAGCAGGACGACCAACCGCAGATGAATTCAGGAGCCTGTCATGAGCGCACCGCATACCGACCTCGAACGCGAAGCACGGAAAAGCAAATGGCCAATGATTGGCATGGGCCTCGCCGTACTCTTTGGGGTTGGCGCTATCATCTTCTGGCTTTTTTACGAGGTAGCGGAAGCTCCGGCGACCGACGAACCTACGCAGGACGCACCGGACGCGCAGGATCTGGTTCCTCCCTCGCAGGAGGGGCTTGGGTCGGTCCCCGCGCCCGAAGGTGTCGAACCGCGCGAGGTGGAGCCGGCGATTGTCACGCCGACCATCGACGAGTGAGGCAGGATTCAGCGGCAGATCTCATTGCTGAATCAGCACGACAAGAACGATGAAGATCGCCACGGCCCAGAAAATCCGGATAAGTGTCCGTCCGTGCTTCGCCCGCGCGGGGTGTTGTTCAGGACTATGTTTCAAGGGCTCTGGAACATCGGATGCTCCGGCATCACCCGGTCCGGCTGGCACTTCGGTTTCTGCGGGGCGCGGGTTGGGTTCTGTCTCGCCGGGCTTATGGCGGTCGTGACCGGTCCAGTCTTCCATTGTTGCCTCCTCGGCTAGTCAAAACAGAACAACCGGTGGCACGAGCAACTGTTCCGAACCCCGGCGAGTTCGATGCGTCACAGGCTGCAGATCAGGGAGAATTGAATGAAGAAGATGCCTGAAACCGCCAGAAATCCCATTGCGAGCGCCCCGGTCGATCCGCCGCCGCATCAGCCCGACGACCCTGTTCTCTACGCTGCCGTAACACGGTCGCTTGAGGTGGATGGACGGATCGCGCGGGAAAGCATCCGCGTCGCCGTGCGGGACGGGTGCGCCATCCTGACCGGCACGGTTTCCACCGAATATCAGCGGGTGCTCGCTGACGCTTGTGCAAGCGCAGTCCCGGGTGTCCTGGTCGTGAAGAACCAACTAGCCGTCAGCCAGATGGGGCCGATGGCGAAAACGCCCGAATAAAGGCGGAAGGTCCATGCGAGAACCCCAGACAACGAAGCGAGCCGAAAATGTGGTCCTTGTCACCGGCGCTGCCGGGAATATCGGCAAGCGGCTGAGGGCACGCCTCTCCGATAGCTACCGCGTCGTCGGTCTGGACATGCCGGATAACTGCACCGAACCAGACATGTTCGGCTGCGACCTGACCAGTGCCGCATCAGTCCGCGAAGCGGTCGCCGAGATTGTCGAAGCAACCGGCGGCACCCTCGCCTCGGTCGTCCACCTTGCCGCCTATTTCGATTTCAGCGGCGAGGAGCGGCCGCAATACGAGAAGGTCAATGTCGAGGGCACGCGGAACCTGTTGGCGGCGTTGAAACAGGCGAAGGTCGAACAGTTCGTCTATTCCGGCACGATGCTGGTCCATGCCCCCGGCGTGCCGGGCGAGCGCATCGACGAGACGACGGAGCTTGCCCCCGGCTGGGCCTATCCGAAATCGAAGGCAAGGACAGAGGCGGCGATCCGCGACGACGCAGGCGACCTGCGCACCGTCTTTCTGCATCTTGCGGGGCTTTACGACGACCGTACCGCCGTGCCGACCCTGTCGCACCAGATCGCCCGCATCTACGAACGCCGGTTCAAGAGCCACGTCTTTTCCGGCGATCTGCATGCCGGGCAGTCCTTCATCCATATCGACGACATGCTGGACCTGTTCCGCAAGGTCATCGACCGTCGCGCGGCGATCGAACCGGGCGAGGTCATCCTCGCGGGTGAGCCGGACGCGATGGGTTATGGCGCGTTGCAGGACCGGATCGGCAAGCTGATCCATGGCGAGAGCGACTGGCCAACGGTCACGCTGCCTGCGCCCCTCGCGAAGGCGGGCGCGGCGCTGGAAACGCGCGCCGAACCTTTGGTGCCGGATGCGCTGGATCAGGGCGAAAAACCCTTCATCCGGCCCTTCATGGTGGGCATGGCCAGCGATCACTATGCGCTCGACATCGCGAAGGCGCGGCGGCTGCTTGACTGGGAGCCGCAGCACCGGATCGAGGAGGGGCTGCCCGTGCTCATCGACGCGCTGAAGGCCGATCCGCTGTCGTGGTATCGCGACAACGGCATCACGCCGCCGCCCTGGCTGACGGCCGCCGACGCGCAGGTCGATGATGCCGACCGGCTGCGGGGGGACCATGAGGCAGAGTATCGAAAGCTGCACCGCGACAATCTGTGGGGCGCCTGGGCCAATATGGGGCTCGGCCTGTGGCTGATGACCTCCGGCCCCATGCTGGGCTACGGTGGCGGCCTTGCTGTCAGCGACGTTCTCGCCGGTCTGCTGCTGCTGATCTTCGGCCTGCTGTCGCTCTCGTGGCGCATGGGCTGGGCGCGCTTTGCCGCCGCCGCGACGGGCACGTGGATCATGGCCGCGCCGCTGGTCTTCTGGACCGAAAGCGGGGCGGCCTATCTGAACGGCACGCTGGTCGGGATGCTGGCCGTGGCTTTCGCGCTTTGCCTGCCGCCGCCGCCCGGTATTGCGCCTGTGGCCGCACAGACCGGCCCGACCATTCCCAAGGGTTGGGCCTATTCGCCCTCGGACTGGTTCCAGCGGCTGCCGGTGATCGGACTTGCCGTGATCGGGCTTCTGGTGTCGCGCTACCTGACGGCCTACCAGCTGGGCGCCATCGACAGCGTGTGGGAGCCGTTCTTCGACGGCACAGTCGCGGATAAGAACGGCACCGAACAGATCATCACCTCGGACGTGTCCAAAGCCTGGCCCGTGCCCGATGCGGGCATCGGCGCCCTGACCTATGCGCTTGAGATCCTTGTGGGCGCAATCGGCTCCGCCCGGCGCTGGCGCACGATGCCCTGGCTGGTCGTCCTCTTTGGCATCATGATCGTGCCCCTTGGGGCCGTCTCGATCTTCTTCATCGTGATCCAACCCATCGTGATCGGCACCTATTCGACGCTGGCGCTGATCGCGGCGGCGGCGATGGTCTGGCAGATCCCCTATTCGCTGGACGAGCTTGTCGCGACCTTCCAGTTCCTGCGCCGCCGCCACCGGGCGGGCCAGCCGTGGCTGCGGGTGTTTTTTACCGGCGACACCGACGAGGCGGGCGAAGAGCGTCCGCGCGAGGATTTCGAGAGGGGGCCCCGCGCCATCGTGACCGATATGCTGACAGGCGGCATGACCTGGCCCTGGACGCTTCTGGCCTCGATTGCGGTGGGCGCCCTCCTGATGCTGTCGCCGCTGGCACTCGGCTGGAACCAGAGCGGTCTTGCCGCGACCAACCATGTCGTCGGCGCATTGGTCATCACCGTGTCGGTGGCAGCCCTTGCCCCCGTTGTGCGGCTGGCGCGGTTCCTCAACCTCTTGATGGGCCTCGTCCTTCTCTTCGCGCCTTTCATGGTCGAAACCACGGCGGCGGGCCTCGTCCTGTCGCTTCTCTGCGGGCTGGCGCTGATCGCGCTCAGCATACCGCGCGGGTCGGTCCATAGCAGCTTCGGGTCATGGGACCGCTTCATCAGGTAGGAGGCCAACATCGCTTTTCCCGACCTTCCCCTCTGGGCGCTGATCGGCGGTTTCATTGCCGCCGCAACGTGCGTCTGGCTGGCGGGTACGCGGCTGTCGCGCTATGCCGACGCCATCGCGCGCAAAAGCGGACTGGGGCAGGCACTGATCGGCGTGGTGCTGCTGGGTGGCATCACCTCGCTGCCGGAAATCGCCGTCAGCGGCTCAGCCGCCTTGAATGGCAATGCCGAGCTGTCGGTCAACAATCTGCTGGGCGGTTTCACCATGCAGGTGACCGTGCTGGCGCTGGCCGATGCCGCGATCCGACGCGGCGCGCTGACTTATGCGGTTCCCGATCCGATCACGCTGTTGCAGGGAGTGCTAGGCATCCTGTTGATCGCCCTCACTGTGATCGGCATCGCGTCGGGCGATGTCGGCTTTGCCGGGGCCGGGGCCTGGACCTGGGCCATCGCTGCCGTCTTCATCTTTTCTCTGCGGATCGTCGCCCGGGCGGAAGGGCGGCCATCCTGGAAGGTGGTTGGTGAACCACCCTCGCCCAAGATCGGACAGGAGGACCCGGCAAGCACGTCCGGCACGCTGCGGCTGGCCCTGTCCACCTTCGCCGCCGCCATCGTGATCCTTGGCGCGGGTTATGTCCTGTCGATGACCGGCGAACGGCTGGCCGAACGGTCGGGTCTGGGTGACAGCTTCTTCGGCGCGGTGTTCACCGCCGTCTCGACCTCGCTGCCCGAGATCAGCACGGTCCTGGCCGCCGTACGGCTTGGGCGCTATGTGATGGCGGTGTCGGACATCTTCGGCACCAACCTGTTCGATATCGGCGTGATCTTCATCGCCGATCTTCTCTATCCCGGCGGGCCAATCCTGAACCAGCCCGGCCCCTTCGCCATCGTCGCGGGTCTCATGGGCATCGTTGTCACCGCGATCTATCTCGTCGGGCTGATAGAACGCCGCGACCGGGATGTAGCTGGTATAGGGCTCGATTCCTTCGTCGTCCTTGCCGCCTATATCGGCGGCGTCGCGGTACTTTACACCCTGCGATAGTGAAAGGAGGCAGAAATGACGACAAGTGGAGGCAAGCCTACGCTTCGCGCGCCGGGTCAAGGTGACCGGATCACCCGGAACGAGATATTCGACATCCTTGCTGATGAGGGCTATTCGGCAGGCGACCGCAAGGCTTGGCTGAGGCAGGTTCTGACCCACCTCGCCGGTCCCGGTCGCAATGTGTCGGACCCCAACCAGGAAGCGTTGGTGGAGGAGATCAAGACGATCCTCGACCGGCAGGTTCCCGGCAAGCCGGAGGCTGACGACACGCTTTGACAAGCGCTGCGGCGCAAAACCGGTTTGGTGGCGGAACATTTGCGAAACTTTATTGTTCGCTCCTTAGTGCTGCGCGACAGCCGAGGAAAATGCCAGATGAGTGACAAGAACAAATCCCGCCACGACAGCGAGCCCAACAAATCGGAAGATCGCAAAAAGGACTCGGATTACGTTCGGCCCGCCGGCCCCGGTGCCATGAAGGAACCACCCGAAAAGTGGGACAAGACAGACGAGGAGTCCGACGAATCCTTCCCCGCGAGCGACCCGCCCGCCAATTACTGACTGGATAGCCCAGATGACGGTAGCCAAGACATCTGAAGGTCCGCTAGAGCGCCTGTTCTTGAACTGGCTTCTGGCCGCCCACCGCACCGAAACCCAGGTGGCGGAGGAGATTCCCCGCTGGATCGATCAAATCGGGACGGGACCGCTGAAGCAGGTTCTGTTGATCTGCCTCGACCGAACGGGCGAGCAGATCGGCCGGCTTAGGGAAATATTCGAGATAATCGGCGAAGAGATCAAAGACGGTCCGCCAGCCGCAATCGGGGCAGTGCTGGCCGAAGGTCAGGGGGCGATCGAGGATGTCGCCGATGATACGACCAGAGAAACGGCTATTTTGGCGGTAGCAAGGACCGTGGCCGCGCATGAGATCGCTCGATATCGGGCACTCGTGACCTGGTCGAAGGAACTGGGCCGCGAAAATTGCACTGCCTTGCTCGAACAATCTCTGGCCGAGGAAGTTTCGGCCGATGAGTTGCTGCGAAAGGCCGCAGAAGAACGGCAGAACCGATCTGCATGAGCGCCTGACGCACGGCCACTGGAACCCGCAGCTGGGTCTCGGCGTTTGTCCCACGGAGGACCCATGAGCTTCAGGACATTCCGGCGCGACCGCATTACCCGACCGATCCACGGTTGGGCAAGGGGCGCGCTGCCCACACTGTCGGCAACCGAGGAAGAGGCGCTGAAAGCCGGGGATGTCTGGTGGGAGGCGGAACTGTTCACCGGTGATCCCGACTGGCAGAAGTTGCGCGATATTCCCGCCCCGCGCCTGACTGCGGCGGAACAGGCTTTCCTCGACGGTCCCTGCACAGAACTTTGCGACATGATCGACGAGTGGGAGGTGAACCAGCAGACCGCCGCGCTGCCCGACGCCGCTTGGGCGCATATGCGCAAGCACGGCTTTTTCGGTATGATCATTCCCGAACGCTACGGCGGCCTTGGCTTTTCCGCTTTCGCGCATTCCGAGGTAGTGCGTTTCATCTCGACCCGGTCGCTCGTTGCGGCGGTGACGGTGATGGTACCCAACTCGCTCGGTCCCGGTGAATTGCTTTTGCAGTTCGGCACCGACGCGCAGAAGGACCACTGGCTGCCGCGCCTCGCCGATGGGCGCGACCTGCCCGCCTTCGGCCTGACGAGCGAGGCGGCGGGGTCGGACGCGGCGGCGATGGAGGATACCGGTGTCGTCTGCAAGGGTGACTGGCAGGGGAAGGAGGTGCTGGGTCTTCGGCTGAACTGGTCCAAGCGCTACATCACACTGGCGCCAGTCTGCACCGTACTGGGTCTGGCCTTCAAGATGCAGGACCCCGAAGGGCTTCTGGGCGGGGGGGCCGAGCTTGGCATCACCTGCGCGCTGGTGCCGACGGACCTGAAAGGCGTGGAAACCGGCCGCCGCCACATTCCGGCGGGGCAGATGTTCCAGAACGGTCCGACAAAAGGACGGGACGTGTTCATCCCGCTCGACCATATCATCGGCGGGCCGGACTATGCCGGGCGCGGCTGGATGATGCTGATGAGCGCGCTAGCCGCCGGGCGCGGCATTTCGCTGCCATCGCTCGCCTGCGCCGCGGCCTCGCTTTCCGCCCATACGACCGGCGCCTATGCCCGCATCCGCGAACAATTCGGCATCCCGATCGCGAAATTCGGCGGCGTGCAGGAAGGGCTTGGCCGGCTTGCCTCGGGGGCCTATGCGCTGGACGCCGCGCGGCACCTGACCTGCGCGGGGCTCGATGGCGACCGCAGGCTTGCCGTGATCTCGGGCATCATGAAGGCGCATGGCACCTACCGGATGCGCGCGGCGGTCACCGACGCCATGGATATCCATTCGGGCAAGGCGGTCATCGACGGCCCGCGCAACTATCTGTCCTCCCTCTACAAGGCCCTGCCCATCGGCATCACGGTCGAGGGGGCGAACATCCTGACCCGCAGCCTGATCATCTTCGGCCAAGGCGCGATCCGCGCCCATCCGCATCTGCTGGACGAGATGAACGCGCTGGCCGAGAAGGATGAGGCGACCTCGCTCGACCGGTTCGACCGCGCGTTCTGGGCACATGTCGGCCACACCATCCGGACGCTCGGCCGCGCCTGGGGAAAGGCCTGGACCGGCGGCGCCTTCGCCCCTGCGCCCGAGGGTACGGCAAAGCCCATCTATCAGGGCATGTCCCGCTGGGCCGCCGCATTCGCGCTGACCGCCGATTTCGCCTTCCTCACGCTCGGCGGCGCGCTGAAACGGCGCGAGATGCTGTCGGCCCGCCTCGGCGACGTGCTGTCCGAGCTTTATATCCTTTCAGCCACCGTCAAGCGGTGGGAGGATGAGGGAGCGCGTCCCGAGGACCGGCCGCTTCTGGATTTCGCGGCCGAAACCGCCTTCTGCCGGATCGGCGACAGCCTGGATGCGGTGCTGGCAAACCTGCCCGCCCGCTGGGCTGCATGGTTTCTGCGCCTCGTGATCCTGCCCCGCCGCCACAGCCGGGGGCCGTCGGACGAGCTGACGGCAACCTGCGCCGATCTTCTATCCGAACCCGGCGCGACGCGCGACCGGATCACCGGCGCTTGCCATGGCGGATGCACGCGCGACGGGATACGGCATCTGAATGACGCCTTCACCTCGGTGACCGCAAACGCCCCCCTGATGAAGCGTCTGCGCAAGGCCGACCTGACAGTCGAGGCGGCGCGCGCGGGTGGACACCTGACCAAGGACGAAACCGAACGCATCGAAGACATGCAGGCGAAGATCGCCGAAGTGATCCGGGTGGACGATTTCAGCCCCGAGGAGCTGCGCCAGCTATTCCCTGGCAGGGCGAAACCGAAGCCGAAACAACAGCCAGCCAAACCCGCCCGACGGAAGGAGAATGCCGAATGACCGACCGCCCTGTCTATCTGGTCGACGGCGCCCGCACACCGTTCCTGAAGGCGCGGGGCAAGCGCGGGCCGTTCACGCCCGTGGACCTCGCCGTGCAATGTGGCCGCCCACTCCTCTTGCGCCAACCCTTCGCGCCGACCGATTTTGACCTTGTCATCCTCGGTTGCGTCAATGTGGTCGCGGACGAGATGAACCCCGCCCGTGTCGCCGCGCTGCGGCTGGGCCTTGGCGATGCAATGATCGCCTTCACCGTACAGATCAACTGCGGATCGGGGATGCAGTCGATCGACACCGCCTTTCGCTATATCCGCGAGGGGACGCACGACCTGATCCTTGCCGGCGGCACCGAGGCGCTGAGCCATACGCCCCTGGTCCTGTCGGCCGAGGCGACGGAATGGTATGCCGGGCTGGCGCAGGCCAAGGGTCCCATGGCGACGGCTCGTCAGGTCGCGGAACTGCGCCCCGATTTCTTCAAGCCGGTCATCGGGCTGGAACGCGGGCTGACCGACCCCATCACCGACCTGAACATGGGTCAGACGGCGGAAATCCTTGCCTATCGGTTCGGCATCAGCCGCGAAGCCGCGGACGCCTATGCGCTTTCCAGCCACCAGCGCCTCGCCCACGCGCAGGGGGAAGGCTGGCTCGATGATGAAATCACCCCCGCCTTCGACCGCGACGGTAACGTGCATGACCGCGACGACGGCGTCCGCCCCGACACGTCGATGGAGGCGCTGGCCGCGCTCAACCCCTCTTTCGAAAAACCCTATGGCGAAGTGACACCCGGCAATTCCTCGCAGATCACGGATGGTGCCTCCTGGGTCATCCTCGCCTCGGAAGACGCGGTGGAGCAGTACGGGCTGACGCCCCTCGCCCGGGTCAAGGACAGCGAATGGGCCGCACTCGACCCGGCGGTCATGGGGCTGGGGCCGGTCCTGTGCGCGACCGCGATGCTGCAACGGCAAGGGATGACGCGCGAGGATGTTGGGCTATGGGAGGTCAACGAGGCCTTCGCTGCCCAGGTGCTGGCCTGTCTGGCCGCGTGGGACGATGAAGAATTCTGCCGCAAGGTGCTTGGCCTCGACGCAGCCTTCGGGCGGATCGACCGCGACCGGCTGAATGTCGATGGCGGCGCGGTGGCCATCGGCCATCCGGTCGGCACCAGCGGCAACCGGATCGTCCTGCATCTGGCCAACGCGATGCGGCGACGCGGCGACCGGCGCGGCATCGCCACCGAATGCATCGGCGGCGGACAGGGCGGCGCGATGCTGCTGGAGGCGGCGACATGACCGAACCCGTGCTGACATGGCTGGGCGAGATGCGGCTGGAGCTTGGCCCCGCCCGCGACGCGACGCGCGAAAACGGTTGGCGTTCCGCGACCGACGATGATGGCGTGCTGTGGCTCTTGCTCGATGTCGAAGGATCGGACACGAACACGATTGGCGAAGACGTGCTGGAAGGGCTTGCCGCCCATCTGGACCGGATGCAACAAACCCCGCCGAACGGAGTCGTCATCCGCTCGGCCAAGACCAAGGGCTTCGCGGCGGGTGCCGATATCGACATGCTGTCGCGCATGACCGATCCCGAGGCGGCCGAGACGCGGCTGCGGCAGGGGCACGAGGTGCTGGACCGGCTGGAAGGCCTGAATTACCCGACCATCGCCATCGTCCACGGCGCGGCCCTTGGCGCTGGCTTCGAACTGGCGCTCGCCTGCGACGCCTGCATCGCCATCGACGGCGCGGAATTCGGCTTTCCCGAAGTCAATCTGGGCCTGCATCCGGGGCTGGGCGGCACGTTCCGCCTGCCCGAGCGCATCGACAGCACCGAAGCGATGCGGCTCATGCTTACCGGAAGATCCGCCCATACCGACAAAGCCCATGCGCTTGGCATCGCCGATGTGGTGACCGAGGAGCGTCACGTCTCCCGCGCCGTGCGCAAAATGCTTGCCGAAAGGCCGGAACGCGGGAACGGCCGCAGCCTGACCGACCGGGCGATGGCACTGTCGCCCGCCCGCGCGCTGGCCGCCCGCCGGATGCGGGCGAGGGCCGAAGACCGCGCGCCCAAGGAGCATTACCCCGCCCCCCATGCGCTGATCGAATTGTGGGAGGATCATCAGGGCGACCGCGACGCGATGCAGACGGGCGAAATCGCCTCCTTCGCGCGGCTTCTGGCGACCGACACCACACGGAACCTGATCCGGGTGTTCCGCCTGCGGCAACGACTGAAGTCCGATGCCTCCGGCAAGGATGGTATCGCCCATGTCCATGTCATCGGCGCGGGCGAGATGGGCCGCAACATCGCCGCCTGGTGCGCGATCAGGGGCAAGCGGGTCACGCTGTCCGACCCCGACCTGAAACAGTTGGGCCGTGCGCTGCCCGCCGCGCAATCGCTGTGCGACGACCGCCACCTGTCCGGCATAGAGGCGCGGGATGCGCGCGACCGGCTGATCCCTGACCCGGACCAGAACGGTCTGCGCCATGCCGACCTCGTGATCGAGGCCGGTCCGGAGGATGCCGGGACCAAGGGCAAGATCTATTCCGGGATTGCGCCGCGCATGAAAAAGGATGCGATCCTTGCCAGCAACACCTCCAGCCTGTCGCTATCCGACCTGGCGGGCGGTCTTGACCGCCCCTCC
>JAUIDM010000296.1 GCA_030428915.1 Alphaproteobacteria bacterium
GAGTCGCATGTCAGGACCTTGATCCCGTCACCCTCGCGCGCGATGTCGTGCCATTCATGGGGGTTGAAGGGTTCACCGACGATCGGTGTACCGTCGAGCTTGAAGTCTCCTGTATGCACGATCCGACCTGCCGGTGTGTCGATGACCAAAGCCGAGCTTTCCGGGATCGAATGGCTGACCGGGACGAACTGCACCCTGAAGGGGCCCGCCTCAACCACGTCAGGGCGGGGTTTCACCACCTTGATCACGTCGAGAGGATTGCCCCTCTCCTCCATCTTCAGCGTCGCCAGCGCGGCCGTGAAGGCCCGCGCGTAGACGGGTGCCTTGATCTGCGGCCAGAGATGGCCCAGGGCGCCGACATGGTCCTCATGCGCATGGGTGATGAAGATCGCATCAACCCTGCCCGCATTCTCGGCCAGCCAGGCGGTATCCGCCATGATCAGATCGACGCCGGGCGTCGTGTCCATGTCGGGGAAGGTTACACCCAGATCGACGACGATCAGCCGTTCCTGACCGGCGGGCCCGTAGCCGTAGACATAGGCGTTCATGCCGATTTCGCCGGCGCCGCCGAGGGGGAGGTAGATCAGGCGGTCTTTCGTGCTCATGCGTTTTCCTTGTTGAAGTCGTGGATCAGCACCAGCCCGTGCATTGTCAGATCATCCTCGACACTGTCGAAGATATCGGTGCCCTGATCGAAAAGCGGCGCGAGGCCGCCCGTGGCGATAACCTTCATGGGCCGCTCCCGCTCGATCCGGATCTGGCGGACGATGCCCTCCACCAGACCGACATAGCCCCAGTAGATGCCTGACTGCATGCAGGCGACCGTATTGGTGCCGATGGCCGCTTGCGGCTTGGTGACATCAACATGGGGTAGTGCTGCGGCGGCCATGTGCAGCGCCTCCAAAGAGGTGTTGACGCCCGGAGAGATCACGCCGCCGATATAGGCACCGTCGGTGTCCACCACATCGAAGGTCGTCGCGGTGCCAAAATCGACGATGATGATGTCGCCGCCGTGTCGGTCAAAGCCCGCCGCCGTATTGACCAGCCGGTCGGGGCCGACGGTCGTGCCCTGATCGACGCGGGCCGCAACCGGCAGCAAGCAATCGGGCTTGCCCACAACAAGCGGGCGGCAGTTGAAATAACGATCGCAGAGGACACGCAGATTGAAAACGACGCGCGGCACGGTGGAGGAGATGACGCAGCCGTCGATCTGGACCGGCACTTCATGATGCTCCATCAGGGTGGAGAACCAGACGTAATACTGGTCTGCCGTGCGCTGATGTTCCGTCGAGGTGCGGAGCGTGCAGCGGAATTCCTTGCCGTCCCAGACAGAAAAGACGGTGTTCGTATTTCCGCAATCGATGCAGAGAAGCATGGCCGGGCCCTTCAAAAAAAGATGTCGGCGGCGGGAATGTGCCGTTTGCCTTGGGAGGTCGCGAGAACGATCGCTCCGTCCTCGGCGATGGTCTCGAACGTGCCCTCAACGGTCTCGTTCGTCAGCCGGGCCCTGATCGGCTGGCCGAGCCGCGCGGCGCGGGCAAGCCAGGCGGTGCGGATAGGGCCGAAACCGTACGTGACCAGCTGCGCCTCCCATCGGGCGAAGGCGTTCGCGAGATAGGTCAGGAGTTCTTCGGGCGGGACGCGGATGCCGGTTTCGCCCTGCACCGAGACGGGCGTCAGCGCGCCCTCCTCGACCGCCTCTTTCGGCGGGGCGGCGATAAGGTTGACGCCGACGCCAATGACAAGCTGGCTGACGGAGCCCCCCTGACCTGCACTTTCCAGGAGGATGCCCGCAACCTTGCCCCCGTTCAGCAGCACGTCGTTCGGCCATTTCAGCGTGACGGTCGCCCCCGGTCCACAGACGGTTACCAGCGCGTCGGCCAGCGCTAGCGCCGCCACGAAACTGCGCAGCGCGGCCTTGGCCGGATCGCCGTCCGGCCACATCACCAGCGTTGCCGCGAAATTGCCCTCGGGGCTGACCCAGGCCCGGCCCCGCCGTCCCCGGGCCGCCGTCTGACGGCGCGCGAGGATCCATGTAGGCTGGGTCAGGCCGGGCGCAAGCCTTTGCGCCTCTGAATTTGTGCTGTCGACCTCGCCCAGCACATGGCGGGCAACCCCGTCGGGCCAGGCCGAAGGGTCAGACCGCTCAGCGGACAAGGGTCTCGGCCGCCAGCGCCGCCGCGCCTTCGACACCCATCAGATTGACGACGCCGATGACCATGATGAGCGCGGACGCCATCAAAAGCAGCCATTGCGCCGGCACCATGCGGCTGTCGAGCGGATCGGTCTCGGTCCCGAAATACATGTAGTAGACGATGCGCAGGTAGTAGAAGGCGCCGATAACCGACGCCACGGCACCCGCCACCGCCAGAAGCACCATATCGGCATTCACGGCAGCCAGAAGCACGCCGTATTTCGCGAAGAATCCCAGCATCGGCGGTACGCCCGCAAGGCTGAAGAGAAGCACCAGCATCGCCAGCGCCTTGACCGGGGCCTGTTTGGAATAAAGGTTCAGCGCGTCAATATCCGTGACAGGCGTGCCGTCGCGTTCCATCGACAGGATGAAGGCGAAGGTGCCCACGTTCATCGTCACATAGACCGCCATGTAGATCAGCATCGCCTGCACACCGGCCTGCGTCCCGGCGGCGAGACCCACAAGGGCAAAGCCCATATGGGCAATCGACGAATAGGCCATCAGCCGCTTGATATTGCGCTGGCCAATCGCGGCGATGGCGCCGAGGAACATCGAAAGAACCGCGAGAAGCGCCACGACCTGCGACCAGTCACTGACGGCGGCGCCGAACGCGTCATGGACGAGCCGCGCGAAAAGCCCCATCGCGGCGACCTTTGGCGCGGTGGCGAAGAAGGCGGTGACCGGCGTGGGCGAGCCCTCATAGACATCCGGCGTCCACATATGGAACGGCACTGCGGAAACCTTGAAGGCAAGCCCCGTGATCATGAAGACGAGGCCAAAGAGAAGGCCGATGGAGACATGTCCGTCCTGAATGGTCTCGATGATCCCGGCGAAAAGCGTGGTGCCGGTGAAGCCATAGGTCAGCGAGGCGCCATAAAGCAGAAGACCCGAGGAAAGCGCGCCGAGGACGAAGTATTTCAGTCCCGCCTCCGTCGATTTCACACTGTCACGGCGCAGGGCGGCCACGACATAGAGCGAGAGCGACTGAAGTTCGAGCCCCATGTAGAGCGACATCAGGTCGCCCGCGGAAACCATGATCATCATGCCCGCAACGGCGAAGGCCACGAGAAGCGGGAATTCGAACCGCGCAAGGCCGCGTCGCGCCATGTAATCCTGACTCATCGCCAGAACGGCGGCTGCTGCGAGAAGCACCGTCACCTTGCCGAAACGCGAAAAGGCATCGTCGTTGAACATGCCGCCGAACGCCATCACGTCGCCCGGCGCCGAAAGCCCGATCCAGGCGGCGATGGCGACGAAGACGCCGACCGTCGCCCAGGTCAGTGTGCCGGTCAACTCGTCCTTGCCGGTATAGACCGCGCCAATGAGCGCGGCCATGGCATAGAGGACCAGGACCACTTCGGGCAGGATGGCGGAGAAATCTGCGGAAATCATCGCGTGTTGTCCTCAGTGGCTGGCCACCTGCATCCCCGTGTCAGCGGGGATGGCGGCATGGTAGTCGGAAATCAGCGCCTCGACAGAGGGGCCGATCATGTCGGTCACGAGGCTCGGATAGACGCCGAGCAGAAGCGTCATCGCCACCAGAGGCGCAAAGATCGCCTTTTCGCGTGAGGTCATGTCGGTGATCGTCTTCAGGCTTTCCTTGATCAGGTCGCCGAACACCACCCGGCGGTAAAGCCAGAGCGCATAGGCCGCCGACAGGATCACGCCCGACGTCGCCACGAGCGCAACCCAGGTATTGACCTGGAAGATGCCCATCAGTGTCAGGAATTCACCGACGAACCCGCTGGTCCCCGGCAAGCCCACATTGGCCATCGTGAAGAACATGAAGATCAGCGCATAGGCCGGCATCCGGTTCACCAGTCCGCCATAGGCGTCGATCTCGCGCGTATGCATGCGGTCGTAGATTACCCCGACGCAGAGGAAGAGCGCGCCGGAGATGAAGCCGTGGCTCAGCATCTGGAAGATCGCGCCGTCGATGCCCTGCTGGTTCGCGGTGAAGATGCCCATCGTGACATAGCCCATATGGGCGACCGACGAATAGGCGATCAGCTTCTTCATGTCCTGCTGCGCGAGCGCGACAAGCGAGGTGTAGACGATGGCGATGGCCGAGAGCCAGAAGATGAAGCCGGCCAGGAGGTCCGACGCGATGGGGAACATCGGCAGGCTGAAGCGCAGGAAGCCGTAGCCGCCCATCTTCAAGAGGATCGCTGCCAGCACGACGGAACCTGCCGTCGGCGCCTGAACGTGGGCGTCGGGCAGCCAGGTATGGACCGGCCACATCGGCATCTTGACAGCGAAGGAAGCGAAGAAGGCCAGCCACAGCAGCGTCTGCATGCCGCCCACGATACGGAAGCCGAGGATGTTCAGCGTCTCGGAGGCGAACTGGTGGTTCAGAAGCGTCGGAATGTCGGTCGTGCCGGCATCCACATACATCGCGATCATCGCGACCAGCATCAGGACCGAGCCGAGGAAGGTATAAAGGAAGAACTTGAAGGCCGCATAGATGCGGTCCTTGCCGCCCCAGATGCCGATGATCAGGAACATCGGGATCAGGCCTGCCTCGAAGAAGAGGTAGAAGAGGACGAGGTCGAGCGCCACGAAAACGCCGATCATCAGCCCTTCAAGGACGAGAAAGGCAACCATGTATTCCTTGACCCGCGTCGTCACGTCCCAGCACGAGAGGATCGTGATGGGCATGAGGAAGGTGGTCAGCAGGACGAAGAGGACGGAGATGCCGTCGACCCCCACCTTGTATTTCAGCCCCAAGATCCAGTCGCGCTCCTCGACGAACTGGAACCCCGTGTCGCCTGGCTCAAAGCCCGCGAGCAGGAAGAGCGAGACCAGGAACGTCGCCGAGGTTGCGATCAGTGCAAGCCATTTGGCGTTCTTTTGCGCCGCCGGATCGTCGCCCTTGAGGAACAAGGCAAGGATGGCCGCCGCCACAAGGGGCACGAAAGTGATGATGGAAAGCAGGTTTTCCATTAGTGCGCGCCCCCCATGAGCGACATCCAGGTAAGCAGGGCCGCGATGCCGATGACCATCGCGAAGGCATAGGTGAAGATGTAGCCCGACTGCACCTTGTTCACGATGCGGGTGAGCGTGGGCACAAAGCCCATCGCGACGCCGTTGATCGTGCCGTCGATGACGTTGCCGTCGCCTTTCTTCCACAGGAATGAGCCGACGTACCGCGCCGGACGGACGAAGACCAC
>JAUIDM010000004.1 GCA_030428915.1 Alphaproteobacteria bacterium
TCGCCGTGATTTGCATAGAAAAGGCCGTTTTCGCGATAGAAATACACAGCCCCGGGGTCGGGCCGCCTTCCGCCGTCTAAACGCATTTCCATTCCTCCACATCGGCGGATTCTGCCGGGCGGTAATCCGAAGGACGCTCAAGCCTGTCGGCTTCCTCGCGCGCCGCCTCAGGCAACAGCTTGCCCTTGCGGTGCAGGCCCTCGACCGCGTAGCGCAGTGCATCAATCAGGTGGTTGTTCTTGTCTTCGATGGCCGGGAGGATTTCGTTCGTCCTCGGGTCGGTCTTGTATGCGTAACTGCGGAACTCCCTGATGGTGTTCGCGCAGCGCGGGTTGATGACGATATCCATGCCCTGAAGGAACGACACGCCGTCCTCGACGCTGCCCTTGCCCTTCTTGGCACCCCTTAGCTTCGGAAAGCCGTGACGCCGCAGGTAGTCGATTGTCTCGGGCCTTGCGCTGTCTGCCCGCATTGGCCACTTGCGCGCTTGCGGCAACTTCACCAGGAACTTCGGCAGTGCATCTGTCGGAACGCCCAACTCGTAAACCTCGTGGTCAATGTAGAGCGTCGGCCCGATGATGCAGCACCGAAGCGCCGCCGTCTCGTCATTGGCAAAGCCGAAGTCCAGCCCATAGAACCAGACGATATTTTCCGGCGGCGTTATCTCGCCTTCCTGCCAATTGCGGAATACGCGGGCTTCCGACAGACCGCGATATTCGCCCTCCCAGACATGCGCGTATTTGTCGGGGTCGCGCTGCCTATCGCGCTCCATGTCGGCGCGCAGTTCGTTCGGGAACCACTCATTGTCCTGCCAGTTGACCTGCCTGACGAGAATGTCCGGGCTTTCCTGGCCGCGAAAGAACACGTCAACTGGGTCGTCTTCGTTCTCTGGGTTCCAGCTTGCCCATATCTCTGAACCGGCCTTGCGGATGGTCGGCGTCAGCAGTTCAAGTGATTTGGCGCTGATGGTCTGCGCTTCCTCGATCCACGCGAGGTCCATGCCTTCAAGCGACTTGATGCTGGCGGCGGTGTGGTTCTGCATCCCCCTGAAGATGATGCGCGAACCGTTGTTGCCGACTATCTCCGTTTCTGTGCTTTTGAAGAACGCGCCGAGGCCGAACGCCTCGATCTTGTCCTCGATCAACTGCTTTACCGAGTCCGCGATGCTGCGCTGTATTTCCCTGACACAGACAGCGCGGAAGTTCTTTTCCGTTGCGGCCCTGATGACCAGGTGACCGGCGAAGCAGTGCGACTTCCCCGAACCGCGCCCGCCATACAGACCCTTGTAGCGCCGGGGCTTGTAGAAATCCTCGTAGTAGGGCGGGAAGATTATTTCAGGGCTTGCCGAAGCGGACTGTAAGGCCGATTGGGATATCTCCGCCATCGGGGCCACTCACCTCGGTTTGCTGCTTTGGCCTTCCATCGAGACGGTCGCCGATTTCCTTGATGGCCTGCATGTCGCCGCCAGCCGCCGCTTCAACACAGCGTTCCGCAATGACGTGCAGCCATTTGGGCGAACCCTTTCCTTCACTTTCCCTGTTGACCGCACGCATAAGCGCGTCGGCCCATGCCTTGCGCGTGGTGCCGTGCATTCATTTTTCCTATTTCTTTGAAACTTAAAGCGATTGCCGCTTCGGTTTGCGCGTTGCGGTCGCGCCCCTGTGGTGTTGAACGCGGGCCGGAACCTCGCCAGCTACGCCATCTGGTGCACCGCCAACCCATGGGAAGGCTCAGACGTAAACCGCGTTCGGGAGAGTGCCCCGTCAATCGCTAGATTGCATACGGTTTCCCGCGTAGGACACTCACCGGAAAGCGGAAACCCGCACTCTTTCGGGCGCGGGCGCGTTTAGCCATTAATGCGCGACGAGAAGGCTATTGCCGATCCACCGCGCGTTCCTCACGGGTTTCGTCTCCTACCGCCCGGAATTGCAACGAACTTACCCTGACAAACAATTCGGTTCAAGTGCCTTGCTTTCGCTCTAGGCTGCCGACCGAAATCGTCGCTTCCGTCTCGCCCAGAAGTGGGATGACGAAATGCGCGATACCGGCGTCAATCCGCGCCACGTCTACAGTCCAGCCCGCAAGCGGGCCGTCGATAATCTCGGCCTTATCGCCGGGACGAATGCGGCGGGCCTCCATGGCCTTGTGCCGCTGTATCTCGATTTGCTCGGGAACAAGACGCATTTTCGCAATAGCCTCGTCGGGGATGACAAGCGGCCACTCCCCCTCGCTGACAACGCCGCTGACCTTCCCCTTACCCTTGTCGCGAATGACATCCCAATTTGGCGAGCGGTGAAAGTGGCAGAACAGATAGCCCGGTGCGATGCGGTGCTGATACTGCACCTTGTCTCTGCGGCCCCGTGGCGCCTTCCGCCAGCGTGGTTCGGTTGGCAGCCACGCCAGAACGCCGAAATGCTGAATCCACGCTTGTGCGGCGAACTCCCGCTGCGGAACAGTCCTGAGGATGTACCATTCAGGAAGCGCCAACTCATCCCCAAGTAATTTTCGGGGGAAATCAAACGGAACCATCTGTCCAATTTCGTATTTCACGCAAGCACCTCGCGGAGTTGGTCTAGCTCGGTCATTCGGCGGCCTCGATAAGAAGGTCAGTGTATGCGCCCCATTGGTCAGCGATGGCTGAGGCTATGCCCGGATACGTCCGGCTTCGGTCTTTCCACCGATTTTCGCCTGGTGGCGCACGGAATACCTGCTGTTCGGCGGTTGACCCGTCCAGGCGGCTTGTGGGCGTCAACGGTGGCAGTCCGCGCGTCCAGAAGCATGTGCGCTTGCTGTAGTCGTCGCCGAATTGCCAGGGCTGAACCGTGAAATCGGGTCCGCGTCCGATTATCTCGCGGGCGTATCTGTGCATCACCGGGTTTTCTACCGCGACCCTTGGGGCGTTGGCGTTGAGGCATTCGAGAAAGAACGCCGCGCCCGCCCGCATGTCATCCCAAAGGTTACGCTCGGCTAGCCACCGAACTCCGGAATTACACAGGCGAGTGCATGGCGGATGCGCGACAACACCAGCCCACCGCTTTCGCAGAAGCGGCGACACGTCCCCCACGATGTGCGGCCCTTCAACCTCGGTCGGCAACAGATCACAGGATACGGCGTCAATGCCCAGCGCCAGCATGGCGTCCCGCACGCGTCCCGAATATTCACAAGCGATAAGCCAGGTCATTCCGCCACCCCCTGTGCGCCCCTGACCGGGGAGGCCAAGGGCGCGTGCTGACGGGGTTCTGACCCGTTTGAGGGATGGTTTCTTCGGACGGCTCCTTTCTCATGTTCCGAAGCGGTCGGTGCCGATACACCCGGTTGCCGGGGATTCAAAGACCAGATTGCGCCGTGGTTTTTCAGGGCCGGATAATTCGCCAGCAATTCGCCGGTTTTCTTCATGCCAGCGAGAGTTTGGCGAACGGCACCATTGGGCGCGTCAATCTGCGCGCATATCGCGTGGTACTTGTTCGGGCCTTTGGTGAGGATGCGGAGGATTTCCCCGCGAATGTCTCGGTCAATGGGGATAGTACTTGAGCCTGACTTTCGGACGCGGATTAGGCTTGGCGTGTGCCCTTCCTTGCGACACAGCGCCGCCATGGCTCGCCCGTACTGCTCCTCGAAGTTAGGCATTAGCGGCCCTCCATCCTGCTGATGATCCGTGCTTGGCGATGTAGTCCCACTTGTCCTGCTGTGGGTCGTAACCGCCGTTTTGCTGAGAAGGCGCAGGCTCGTCCGTCCAGCCCTCTTGATTGAGCCATGTCACCGGATCACGGGCATAGCCCTCGATAACGCGCCGGTCCTTCGCGTAGACCTTCGCCGCCTCGATCAGCGTTTCTTCGTCAACGCCCCGCTTCACCGCTGCGGTGTACTTCTGCAATGAGCCTTTGCGGTTTCGCTTCACCCCGCCACGATGAGGATACACATTCCAAAATTCATCGAAGCGCGTCACGCGCGTAGAAAGAGATTTATCTCTTTCTTTTGGTTCTGGTTCTGTATGGTCGGGCCGTGGCTTTTGTAAGCCCTTGTTTTTCCTTGGCCCGCTTGCGTTTTCGCGCTGTTTATCCTGAAGTTTCGCGAGAGTTTCGAGCTCTTTATCTGCGCGAAAGTTAGAGATTACACCGTTTTCAGCCTGAATTTTCCCGAGCGAAATAAGCTCGTCACGGTACTTTTTCCATGCCCGAACGCTGCACCCGAGAAGCCCGGAAACGTAACGCGCATCGTCTGGTAGACGCCCGCCCTGCATGTAAATCATGTCCAGTATCAGGCGGTATGCGGCCTTCAATTCAAAGCGCATCCCGATTGTCCCTTCAACGAAGTCGCGGGGGTATGCTTTGTAGTACGGAAGTCCGTTCATCCCCGGTCACTCCATATAAGGTTGGTCGCCGGATTAAAGCGGACATGGGCGGTTCTGATTTCCCCCTGCCTCTGCTTCGCGACGATGATTTCAAGGCGGTTCTTCGCCCGCTCCATGCAGGCTTCCCACGCTTCCAACTTGTCGGGATTGGTGGGCTTTTCCCGTTCCAGATAGTACTCGTCCCGGTAGCAGAACAGCACCGCGTCGGCGTCCTGCTCCAACTGCCCGGATTCCCGCAAATCGGACAACATGGGCCGCTTGTCGTCGCGGCTCTCGACCTGCCGGGATAGCTGCGAAAGGGCCAGCACGGGCACGTTCAATTGGCCGGAAAGCCGCTTGAGCGCCGTGCTGATTTCGGTGATCAGTTCATAGCGGTTCTGACCCGCCCCCTTGAGGATCTGGACGTAATCCACGATCAGGAGCTTGAGCCCGCCTTCCGTGGTCCTGTGGGCTTGCTTCGCCCCTGCAATGAGCGCGCCAATGTCCTCATGCTCCCGGCTCAGGAATGTGATAGGCAGAGCCGCAACGTCCTCAGCGCATTCCCGCAACGTCTTGACTTGCGGTTCCGACATGTCGCCGCGCCGCATGTTCGAGTAGTAGACGGCGTTCCTGGCGTTGGCTGTCGCCTCCGACAGCGCCCGCATGGCCATCGCCTCCGGGTTCATTTCCAGCGAGGCAATACAGACGCCATGGCCCGCTCTGGCAGCGTTCAGGGCTATCCCAAGGGCAACACCGGACTTACCCATAGAGGGACGCCCGCCGAGCAAGATCAGTTCGCCGGGGTAGAGGCCGGATATGATGCTGTCCAGTTCGGGAATCCCGGTCCTGACGGCGAAGCTGCTTTCTCCGCTGTAGGCAGCCCTGATTTGCTCCATGGCGGTCGTTACGGCCTTCATCATGGAGACGGGGCCATTACGGCCATAACCGCCCTCAGAGGCTATCAGGGCGGCTTCCAGACGGCCCGCAATGATATGTGCGGCATCTTCCCCGCGAGCGATAGCCGCGCCTGCTTCGGTCAGGGCTGCGGAAATCTTGCGCTTGCGCTGAAGGTCGGCCAGAAAATCGAGATAGCCCCGGAATGACGCGCGAGCCGGGGCCGAACCTGCCAGACGGGCGAGGTACCCCGCGCCGCCAACGTCCCTGAGTAAGTCGCTTGAAAGCGCCGCCGCGACCGTTACCGGGCTGACCAGTTCGCCAGACGCATCCTTGCGCCGGGCAACAGTGAAGATTTCCGCGTGAAGAGGATCATTGAACAGATCGGCACCGCCAGCCGCACAGGCCAACGTGCATAACTCACTGTCGAGAAGTATCGCGCCCAGCGCCGCTTGTTCCGCCTCCGGGCTGAATGCAACGCTCTGATCTATCCTCGCCACGTTGCTCATTCTCATCCCTCTTGATTGCGGCTTTCGTCGCCAATTCTCGGGCAAGTTTGCCTATCGAATGCCAACTCATTTCCGGTCCTCTTGCGTGGGCGTGGCGGATCATGTTATCTAATCCCCGCGCTGCCTGTTTCAGCGTACCGGGTGGGTTGAGCGTCCGAAGCTCCCCACCCACCCCACTCTAAGCATATCCGCCATCGCGCATCAAGCCCTCCCTCCACCTTCCAGGCTTACGCTTAGGAACCCCACAAGCCCGAGCGCACTTTGACACAGCGGCTTCTGAAACATCGAACCGCTCGGCTATGTCCCGAACAAGGTCGCCGCGATTCCACATGCGGACCAGCTTGACGGGGTCGATCTTCATTGGCTGCATTGCGGTATCACCACTTGCCTCAGAAGCCACTGATATCGGAGCCTAGATACGACCTTGCGGGCATAATCAGCGGAGCACACGCCCATCACCTGCATGTCCTCAACGCCGTACCCATCCCTCAAATTGATGACGACTTGTGCGGATATCTCCGGGGTTTCCCCATCGAATATCCTCACAGTCTTCGGGCGTGACGTTCCGCCGCTGCACTGAATGCAGGTGCAGGCCCACGAATGGTTGTGGTCGCGGCAAACCCCTGATGTGTTGGACTCGCATAGGGTGGCGTCGCAGTCCGGCATTGCGCACTTGCTCATCCGTCATTCTCCTTTTGAGTGGTGCGTTGCGAATCGCCGCCAATTCCGCATAAATGGCGGAGCATCGCGTGAATTTCGTCGAGCATTTCCGCCTCCGCAGCAAACGCAGCAATAGGAAACGCCGCTTCTCGATCAACCATCCTTTTCCCGCCGTATTGGTCAAGATAGTGACCCTGCCTTTCCCAGCACGATAACGCTGAGATTTCGCTTAGTTCGGTCATCCATCTACCTCCGGAATAGACACCACGACACGCCCGAACTTCACAGGCTCGCCTATGTGGTAAGTTGTAACCCACTTGCTGTCGTCAACGCCGATTACGTCGGCTATTCCGTCCTGCCCGCTCTTGAAACTGGCAATCATGTTGTCGCGGTCCCTGTGGCGTCTGTCGGGCGGGTGAAAGGTGATGACGACCGAAAGGCTGTCAGCCTCGATCCGCCGCGCGCCTTGCGTCTTGGCTTCCCATCCGCAACCCGTGCGGTATGCCTTGATCGCCCGTGTACGCTTCCAGTGCGTCCGGCTGCGCGCGTTCGGGGATAGGTTGGGGTTGGGCCATGGAAAGGAGAGGTTCATTTGGCCCCCTTGAACATGTCGGTTTGTTCCGGCTTGGGGGCTGGCTCCATGAACATGTCAGGCTGGCGCGAAGCCTCTTCCACGCGGCGACAAGCCGTCTCGAAATGGTCGGGGTCCAATTCGATGCCAATTCCGCTGCGGCCTAGCTTCTGACAGGCGACTAGGGTTGTGCCGGATCCCATGAATGGATCCAGAACCGTCTGCCCCTGAGTGCTGTGAAGTTGGAGGAAGTGCGCCACCATCGCGACGGGCTTTTCGTTCGGGTGGTCCCGCTCCCGTGGCGGCATCATTGAAAAGATATTGCGGGCAGCGACTTCATCGTTCGCCCACAGCAGCTTTCCGCCAGACCTATGCGATATCATGACCATCTCGTGCTGGCGGCGGTAACGCCATCCGAGGCCGGGGTTCTTCTTGTCCCATATGACCGCGTGAAAGAACGACAGCCCTTGGCGGTCCATACGGTCAGCGACCCAAGCGAATGTGGGGCGGGGACCGCCGCCGCCGCCGCAGCAGCAGCAGCAGCAGCAGCAGTCAGGGGAAAGAACGCGGGACGCCTCGACAAGCATACCGTCAACGACTCTGCGCATTCCGTCTGCGTCATCGTTGGCGATTGGCTTGCTTTCGATTTCGCGGTGCTTGTTCAGTTGTGCGTTCAGGTCGCCGTCGTGATTGGAGTGCCCGTAAGGCGGGTCGGTCCAAATCATGTCAATTGAGCCGTCCGCAAGGCTGCGCATGACCTCAACACAATCCCCGAGGATAAGTCGTTGACCGCCGATGTGTTCTTCGCGCCACTTACCCACGGCCATATCTCCGAAACAGGGCGCGCAATATCCAAGCGCGCGTGAATGAAAGGCCGAAGAACATGGCCGTGATTGTGGCGCTCTGCGTGGCCGTGTATCCAAGGACGAACAGCGTTGCGGCCCATGAGACGACAAGGCCGATCACCGCGTTGGAAAGAGCCTCAAGCGCGTCCATTGCCCACCTCCGCCCGTAGGCTTTCCATGGCGAGGTGCTTGGCCTCTGCATAGAGAGCGGGCAGCTTGGCCCTGTCGTGGGTCAGGGCATGGCGTATGCGGGAGGCTATGACCTCTCGGCGGGATTGTAGGAGGGTGTAGGCGTGGGGGGTCATTTGCGGTTTGCCTCATCTAGCCGTGCAAGTAGGCGCTTTTCCGATGTGATGCGGCGCGCGAGAACTTCGCGAAGGTCATCGTCACTAGACGCCGCGCGCATTTCTTGTAGGCGGTCTATGACGTTGAGATAAGTCTGGCGCTTTTCTGCGATAGTGCTCATGCGTCCACCTTTGGATTTGCAGGCGCGGGAAGGTCTGCTATGAGAGATTCAAGGATGGTGAGGCCCTTGGGGCGCTTGATGCGGAATTGTATGATGTGCTTCTCATTTGGTATGCGGTTTCTTTCGCTTGCCCACCACCAACGCGACCACCGTTCATCGTCCGGCATTTGCCCACGATAGACCTCATGAACATTGCACAACGCCAGCCCAACGAACTCACTCATATCCCTGAAAATCACGGCCACCATCGTTCCGGCTGGCACCGGACACCCCTTACCGTCATGAATCTGCCATTCGCCCCATTCTTCATCATCCATCGTTCACACTCCTAAAAGCCCGCCCGAGCCGAAGCCCGAGCGGTAGTTGAGACAGGGAGGAAACCCGGATTGCCCGCCGGGACGGGGTTCTGTGAGTGGGGCGCGGGGGCACTCAGGACCGCCACCGGCCCCCGCTCGGTTTCGGTGGTAGGAGACGAGGGGTTGTTTCGCCCGGTCCTGATTATCGGAGACAGGGGGCCTAGCATGACCGGCCCCGCATCGTTTCCACGAGACGATTGTACGTCTCAACCTGGATTGACACGCCGCGCTTGAGCTTGCTGGCCAACGCCCGGTTGCCCGTCGCGACACACAAGTCAGTCATGGTCATGCCCTTGCGCGCGCAGTAGGCCCGCATCGCGTCCAGAATGTCATCGTTTGATGGTATGGGCTTCAACATGCCGCCACCTTAGCAAATGCTTTTTTGTTGCGCAACGGTAATTTTGGGGTTGCGCGGAGGCAATTATTCTGTATGGTGGTGGAAAGCAATCGGGAGACACCGCCATGACCGTTCACACCACGCCAGAGATAGACGAAAGCGCCGTTGGCCGCATTCTCGGCATTGCCAGCGGAACGCCTGACCCGGTGAACACGCTTCTGCGCGCCCTTCGCCAGAAAACCAATCCTGAGAAGTTCGCCTGCACCCCGTGGGGCGACCTGAGCCGCGCGCTCTATGACCTCTACAACGCCAGCGACGATGACGAGGCCATGGCAGCCCATGACGACGGTTGCGAAGCCCTGAACGTCCTTCTGGACTGTGACTACAGCTAACCCGCGCTGCGGCGCAAGGATGGAGAGAGATATGGGGTTCGCCAGGATTTCCGTGGAAACCGTAGACGTGACACACATTCGCGCGGAATGTGGAGTTCGCTATTGGGAGGATGCGACCGTCAATGGCGTTGAGGACGCTGATGGCCTGCTCATCCCCCACAGAAAAGGCGATACATGGGACATTACCGTCAGCCTTGAACACGGCATCATTGAGAATTGGCCTGAAGGTACGACAGCCAGCGTCCATTACAAAGTCTGCGACGACGGGCGCTATTCTCTCCTTGACGCTGACGGGGCTGAGATTTGCGCTTTCTGCGGTTATGTCCCCAAAATCATGTGCCCGGCAGACAGCGGATATGGCGATTACGTCATCATGGAAATTGACGCCCATGGACGTATTGCTGACTGGCACCCGGACATATCCCCATTTTCCGAAGCTGAAAGCGCCAACGCGAAACTTGAGATTGGCCTGTAACCCCCAACGCGCGTGAACGGTTCGACCCCCGCGCAGCCCCGACGCCACAAGGAGGCAACTGCCTTCGTCCCGCAACCCCCAAGTGCAAGGCGTCGGGGCAGATTTAAAGGAGATATGAGATGACAGACAAAACGGAAGACCAAATTGCCCGTGAAAAAGAGGCGGTTCAGAAGATGGTTGGCGCCAAGAGCGCCATGGAGTCTGCACTTGCTCGCATCGTTACGCTTGAAAGGGCAATCAAGATTATGGCCGACGACCTTGACGACATGGCTCAAAGGTCTGGCGACGGGATTGGGTACAAGACTCATCGCAATGGCGGTGCTGGCGGCGAGGATTTCATATCCTTTCGAAAACAGGCGCAGCGCATCGCCGAAATTGGCCGCAAGGTTTTGTGATGACCACCGCCCGCCTCTTTCGCGAAGCCGAAGCGCGCATGAAGCGCCGCAAGGCCAAACGCAACCGCATGGCAGACGACATACGGGCCATCAGGGCAATGGAGCGCCTTAGCCGCTTCGACCTGTTCGCCCCGCTTCAGACGAAAACCGAACGCTTCACGCTTTCCCTCGGATGGTGCTGCCTCATTGGCTGCGCTGTCTTTGGGTGGGTGTATTTGTAGGAGGATGGAATGAGCGCGCCGCGTATTGCCATGGAAGTTGCAATGAAGGGCATGGCCGAGGCCGCGCCGGAAGCCTTCTCCACTGGATACGTCAACCCGCAATGGCGGGCGATGAAGCGGCGCTTGTTCGCATACTTCCGCGCCCAATACGAGGCCGCAAAGGAGGAATTGCAATGAACTGGGAAGAAGCATCCGAACTTCTCGAAAAGAAGTTGGACCCGCGCCATGTCAAGCCGCCCTCACAGTTTGGCCCCAAGGGCGACTATATCGAAGGCTGGCACGCCATTGCCGAAGCGAACCGCATTTTCGGGCATGGCGAATGGTCCTACTCGGTGGCCGCGTGTGATTGCGTTTCTGAGCGCCCGCGCGCCATCGGCAGGGACAAGAAAGACGGTTGGGGCGTCACCTACACCGCCAAGGTAACAGTTGTGGTGGGTAGCGTCACGCGCGAAGACGTTGGTGCCGGTCACGGTTATGACGTTGACTGCGGCTCGGCTCACGAAAGCGCCATCAAGGAAGCCGTTACCGACGCCCTGAAGCGCGCGCTTCGCACGTTCGGCAATCCGTTCGGCCTCGCCCTGTACGACAAGACCCGCGAAAACGTCGGGATTGATGAGCCGAAATTCGACGCCGCCGCCTGCCGTGACCGTCTTCTTGGCAAAATCGCGAAGTGCAAGACAAAGCAGAGCCTCACCGAACTTTGGCACGGTGAACAAGACGCGCTCGGCAGTCTGAAAGACGCTGACCTTGCGAAGTTCCAGGAAGTCAAAACCGCCTTCGCTAAGGCCGCCGAAAAGGCAGTTGACGACAAGGCCATGCAAGCCCCGCCCGCCGATGATTTGGCGGGGGATGAGATTCCGTACTGATGGAGGGCGCTGTGAACAACTATTTCTATTTCGATATCGAAACCATCCCGACGCAAGACCCAAACGCGGCTGACCGGCTGGCGGAAAAAATCACCGCCCCGTCAAACTACAAGGACGAGGGGAAGATTGCCGCCTACATCCAGGAAAAGGCGCAGGAGGCGGTCGGGAAAACATCTTTCGACGGCTTTGAAGGGCACGCTTGCGCCATTGCTTGGGATGCGGGCACGACGGGCGGCGTCGTTTCTGTTCGGGATATTGCTGACGAACGCGACGCCATCGCCGAGTTTTTCGACGCCCTGAATGGCTATCACTCGCAAACTCTTGTCGGGCACAATATCGCGGGGTTCGACATTCCATTCCTGACCCGCCGCGCGCTTGTTCTTGGCATTCGCCTCCCTCAGCAGTGGCCCCGCAACATCAAGCCATGGTCCGACAAGGTGCATGACACCATGGTGATGGCGGGCGGGCGTGAATACGTGTCGCTTGATACCATGTGTCGCGCGTTGGGCATCCCCGGCAAGGATGGCTTTGACGGGTCGCAGGTTGCCGCCGCGTGGGCTGCTGGCGAACATGACAAGATTGCCGAATACTGCGCCGATGACGTGTCCCGGGTCAGGGATATCCACCAGCGATTCATTGCGATTGACTGGTGCGCCGCATGACCACCCCCGCCGAAATCCTGGCAGCCTACAAGCGCCATGAGGAAGCCGCTGGCGGCTATGCCTTTGCGGACATTCGCCAGTGCCTTTGCGACACGGCGGAGGAATGCGGGGTCAGTGTGGAGGCGGCGCGGGAAATGCTTTTGGAAACCCCGCTTTTCGCGGGAAGTGTGGGGAGGGGATGATGGAATACCGCGCCCGCTACATTGACGGCACTTTGCGCCTGATGACGAACGACGCGCCCGCCATAGAGCCCGGCGAAATCGTCTTTGTCACCATAGAGCATGGCCGCAGCGGGCGCACGCATAAGCACCAGTTCGCATGGCTCAAGGACGCATGGCAGAACATACCCGATGACCTGATGGGAATGCCGTGGGCGGAAACGCCCGAGACGCTGAGAAAGCACGCGCTGATTGCCACGGGCTATCACCAGACCTACACGCTGGATTGCGCCCACGAAGCCACGGCGCGGCGCGTGAAGGCCGCTCTGGTGGCAGCAGAAGCCGGAAAGCACGGCTACGCCATCGGGCGCGTGCGCGGCCCTGTCGTGACCATCTGGACGCCTGAAAGCCAATCAACCCGTGCCATGGGCGGAAAGCGGTTTCAGGAAAGCAAGACGGCAATCATGGACTGGATCGCTGACAAGATCGGCGTGACTTCCGAGGATCTGAAAAACGGGAGGGCAGCATGACCCGCAAAAGCTGGACCCTTCTCCGCAAGGCCCGTGTATTCGAGGCACACAATGGCGTTTGCCACATCTGCGGCGACAAGATCGACGGCACCCGAGAGGCTTGGGAATTAGAGCACATCATCCCCATAGCCATGGGCGGGGAGGATGACGAAAGCAACGCAGCCCCGGCCCACGTCGTCTGTCACAAGGGTAAGACCGCCACGGACAAGGCGCAGATCGCCAAAGCGAACCGCGTCCGGGCAAAGCATATGGGCGCGAAGGCACGGACTAAATCCACGTTCCCCGGATCGCGCGCCAGCAAGTGGAAGCGCAAGGTCAGCGGGGAAGTTGTTCGGAGAGACGCGAAATGACCCTCCCCATCTCCATATCGCTCGGCCTCTTGGCCATCGTCGTTCTCGTCCTGCTGATCTGGCTCAGGGGCGACGATGAGGACGAAGACCCGATGGGGGACGGGAAGCCATAAATTCGATTGCAACGCGTTGCGCAGTGGCGTATGATGCAATCAACGGAAACGGAGGAACGCTTGCCGGTTCGCAGCACGATGAAACGCCTTCTAGAGCGTCTTGGCTTTATCCACGTCGCCGGGTGGGTGCGCAAGGAAGACGCCCCCGCAATACGGCGCAAGATAGAGGACGCGTGGGAGGAAGTGGAAAGGATACGCGATGATAGGAAATAACATTTGGGATTCCCGTGCCCGTTCTAGGCTTCTGCATGTTATTCCGCAGCACATCAATCATGCGCCGCTTCAGATACGAGGCTCACGCGTAGCACTGCGGCGGCTCGGCAACGCCCTCATAGACGCAGCAGAGTCGGGAAAGCAGGACACGTCTACTGTTGAAATGATGGCGTCTGACGGGGAGGGGTATAATGTCGAAATCTCCCCTATGTCCGACCAACAGATGGAAGATGGGCCTCTCCCGTACGCGCAACTCGGCTATCCGTGGGATTTTGAGAGGTGCTGGAATTGTGATGAGCTCCACGCCGCGCGGGAGGAAGTGGAGGAGATCAAGCGAGATGGCTAACCGTTCGGCACCCGCCACGGCCCGCGTTTTCCGGGCGGCCCAAGAAATGAGGACCAAAGGAGCATGATATGCCGTACCAACCCGACGTTCTGATTTACCACGACAATTGCGATGATGGGTTCGCCGCCGCTTGGGCGGTGCACAAGAAATGGGGCGATGCGGTTCAGTTCATCCCCAGCAACTATGGCCGTCCGTTGCCGAAGTGGCAGAACGGCAGCGAAGTTCTCGTTGCTGACTTCTCGTTCCCGCCGGAGCAATGCGAAGACCTCGTAAACCAAGGTTGCCGCATCCTGATGCTTGATCACCACAAGACGGCGCAGGAAAGCCTGTCGGGCCTTCACGCGATCCACCGCCCCACCATCGATAATGTAGGTCGCTGCTTCGACCGGATGGCCGGAACGTGGCGCGAAGAAGTCCTTGTCGAATTCGATATGAACCGGTCAGGCGCTCGGATGACTTGGGACTTTGCTTTCCCCGGCGAGGAAACGCCGGAGCTGATCCTTGCCGTAGAGGATCGCGACCTTTGGCGTTTCAACCGTCACGATACCAAACTGGTGAGCATGTACCTGCGCTCGCTGGATCGGGACTTCGCGCAATGGGATGCGGCGGCAGCGCTCTACAGCGACGACCCCGAGCGCTTTCTTGGCGAAGCGCAGGCCATCAAGCGGTTCTATGATCAGCGCATCAAGGCGATCTGCGAGACTGCGGGCCTACAGGATTTTCAGGGACACAGTGGTGTTCCTGTCACCTATGCCTGCCCCTACGATTTCGTTTCGGACACCTGCCACACGCTGCTTGCGATGCATCCCGACGCGCCGTTCGCCGTGGCCGTGATCCAGAACAGCGAGGGGATTACCTACTCTCTCCGCAGCGCGGATGATCGCGTGGACGTGTCGGCGATTGCAAAGGCCAACGGAGGCGGCGGACACCGGAACGCGGCGGGCTTTCGAGTGGCGTGATCATGACCCCCTGCCGGTCCCGCCGCCTGTACCGCCGCGCGTTCGGCGATTTCATCAATGTCTGTGTCTGTTGCCTGACCCATGACGGGCAGCCCGTAGCGAAAGGAGAGTGAGGCCATGACGCACAGTGAACGCGAAGCCGTCGAGAAAGCCTATGGGCTTCTCTGGCGCTACCTCGGACGCAACAGGCTGGTCCATGAAGCGCGCGGACGCCTTTTGCCGATAATCGGCCAAGAAGGCCAGGAGCGCGGCATAGCCTACGTCACCGAGAAATACGGCCCCGTCACCGACAATGAAATGCTCACGTCAGCGGCGGAAGACACCCCCGCAGGCGCAGAGCCTGCCAGCCGGAGGGGCAAATGATGGGGCAATACCCGTTTGATGACGAAATGGACGGCGTTCTATTCCGGTTCTGGATACGGGCGGCTTCATACCCCGGCGGGTGGCCGGGCGACCTTATGGGCGCTCTAATTAATTGCCATACGCCGGACGACTACCGCCGCGCTCTGTGCGATCTGGCCGAAGCAAAGGGCGTAAACCTCCCTAACCCAAAGGACCGCCACAATGACCTATGACACCCTATCCCACCTGAGCGACCCGACGATCTGGCTCGCCCTTGCGTCCCTGACCGTTGCAGCGGCTGTGCTGACGGCCTTCGCGCTGGCGTGGGTGAACCTGTGGCGAGAGGGCCGGAAAGCCCGTGGAAATGAACGGAGGAAGTGATGGACAGATTGCTTACAAATATCAAAGACAGCGCCGCGACAGCGGGCGTCGTGTCGTGGATTTCGGTCGCGATGATAATCGGTAGCTATTCCTATGGGTGGCCTTCCGAGAGGGTTGCCGGTTGGGCTGCTATCGCGTTGGTCATTTCCCTTCCCGCCCTCATTCTAGGTGACCTCGTCATCGCCGCACTGCGCGCTCTGTTCGCTGCCCGCCAATCAGACGCAGAGGGGGAAGGGTGATGGGTATCATCAAGATATGCCGCAAGTGCGGCGGCGCGGGATGGCGCTTGGTCGCAGTGAAGCCAATTAGCTTTCGTCCGTGCAGTAAATGCGGTGGCCGTAAGGGGCGCATCGCCCGCAAGGAGGCCCCCGATGCAGATACCTGATGTCAAAATATCAGGCCGCGACTTGCGCGTAGGGATGGGCATTGGCGGCTACGACATGGAGTGGACAGCGGAGCATATGCCGAGCGGATGCAAGGTCATCTGGCAGTCGCACGGGGCTTACCCAGAAAGTCAGCACAAGCTGAGAGACCGGGCGCTAATGGCGTTGGAATTGATGGTGGAGATTTACGATGCAGATTGATGACGACGTGCTGAGAGAGGTGGAGGCGGCGCTATATCCGTTCTCCGACATGGCTGGCGAAATGTTCGCCCGCAATTGGCATCTCGACCAACTTGCATTGGCGCTTGACAACCCTAGAGATCCGCACCGCCTGTTTTTCACACACTTCAATGACGCCCGCACCGCCCTCGCCCGCCTCCGCAAAGCAATGGAGGACGGGAAGGATGGGTGAGACGCCAGACCTAAGATGGTTCGATGAATACCCAAGCTGTTCACGCTGCGGGAAGCCTTCTCGTGGCATTCTGCGAGGCTTGGGAAACGCCAGCTACGGAGCGCACTGCATGACGTGCGCGAACCGTCGACTGAAAGCCAGCGAGAAAGAGCGCAAGAAGGACCACACCAATGACTGACAAAGCGCCGGAGCCGCTCGACCTGATTGCCCAATTGAATGGTCGGATTGCATTCTGCCGAAATCGTGGGGAAGTCAAAACTCCGACGTTGCTCACGCAAGCCGCCACCGCCCTCGAAGCAGCCAATGCCAGGATCGCGGAGTTGGAGGCGCGGCCATCCGCGCGAGAGTGGTACGACGCATTCAGTGCGATGCGGAACGATATCAACGAGATCATCGGAAATATGCCTAGCCAAGAAAGCACGTTGGCAGAGGGTCCAGAAGCAATACACGAGACGGTGGTGGTAGTAGAGGCTGTTCGGAGTGCATTCGCCACCGCCCGCGCCGAAGCCTTGGAGGAAGCGGAGCGGGCCTGTACCTGCAAAATCTGTGCCGGAACCATCCGCGCCCTAAAGGAGAAGCCCAATGGATGACCTGAAAGGTAGCCGCGTCGAAGACGTTTTTTGGTCAAAGGTAAACATCAAGGGGCGCAACGATTGCTGGGAATGGATGGCGGCGGTCAATGATCGGGGGCGCGGAAGATTCTACTTTAATGGCTCAATGGTATATGCCCCTCGTGTCGCTTGGATTTTGCACCACGGCAAACCAATCCCGAAGGGGAAGTGCGCTTGCCACACATGCGACAACCCATCCTGCTGCAACCCCGCCCATATCTGGGCAGGAACGATGAAAGACAACATTCGTGACTGCGTAAGGAAAGGCAGGCAGTGCAATACTAGAAAAACACATTGCCCAGCGGGGCACGAATACACGCATGAAAATACATACATCAACCCAAACACAAATAGGCGGCGGTGCCGAACATGCGAACGCGAAAACCGTCGCCTCAGAAAGTTATCACGGAGCGCAACAAAATGACCCGCCTCATCCTCACCATCCCGCTACTCGCCGCCTGCGCCTGCCCCCTGCCGGATCTCGTATGCGACCCCGTAACCAATCTCTGCGTCTGCACCGGCCCCACGGGCTCTGTAACGGCGTCTGGACCGGATGACCGCGACCGGGCAAGGCCGGAGCCGGAGGACAAGCCGGAGCGGCCTGAGAAGCCGGAGAAAGAGCCGGAAGGCCCGAAGGAAGACCCGGAGCCTGACCGGGAGAAAGAACCCGAGAAGCACAAGGATTGGAAGGAGCGGCAAAATGGGTGAATGGCAACCGATTTCGACAGCGCCGAAGGACGGGACGACGATCCTCGTTTGTCTTCCGCGCATGATGAACCTGATTGTCCGAGCGTACTACAGCCGCGTGCATAAATACTGGCGGACTGATTGCGAAACCGATGGAGGAATAACAAACCCGACGTTCTTCCATGATGGCGATGTATGGCAGCCCCTACCGGAGCCGCCGAAATGAACCGCACAGCACTCATATCGCTGAAAGAGAAGGTGGAGGCGGGGGCCGAGTTCGATTGGGGCTTCTGCGAAAATCCGGCGCGCCTCGCTTTTCCTGTCATGTGGGGTGTCGCGATGCGGGCCTATGAAGGCTCCCTCGATGCCGCCAAGGCGCTGCACGAATCTGTGCTGCCGGGGCGCGGGACGGCGATCAATACCGAACGCGGATATGTCGCCATATATGGGAAGGGCATAGCTGGAAAGTGTGATGCGGCATGTTTTGACAACCCCGCCCGAGCGTGGTTGCTGGCGATCCTGTCCGCACTCATTGCAATGGAAACCGACCGCGAGGAAGAACGCGAAGCCGAAGAGGGGTATTGAGATGGGCGACGTAAACCTTCACGACACTACCGACGCAACAGTTTGGGCGGATGAGTTCTGCAAACGCTGGCCGTCCGCGCTATGCCAAATCGAAGGCCGCGAAGGCGTCGAGACCGAAGAAGATTTTCGCGAAATCATGGTCGGCTGGTTCGCCAATGCCATCATGGCGGGTGTTGACAGCGAAGCGCGGAAGCATCTGCCTGACCCCGCCCCATGACCCCCGCTGTACTGGACCAAGTGGAGCGGGCGTTGGATCTGCTAATTGGGAACGTCACCGCGCCTCATGTTCGATACGAAACCGGTTGCTGCATGTGCGGAAACGACATGGATGGCGGTTGGGGGTGCGACGGCCACCCGCCGACCGATAGCGGAGTTTATCATATGGGTGGTGCGATTGATGACGCCCGCGCAGCACTCACCGCTCTACGGGCGGCAAGGAAGAAGGGGGCGGAGTGATGCGCTGCGCTGATTGCCGGTATTTCGAGCAAAGCAACGAAGCTCATGGCTACCTTGGCATGGAAAACTTCGGCCACTGCGGCAGATGGCATGAAGGCTACCATCTGGAAGCACCCTTATCGCCAAATGAAGCGTGGGTGGAAAATGACGAAGGGTGGGGTAGCGTCGTAGGCCCGGATTTCGGCTGTGTCTTGTTCGAGGCTCGCCCATGAACCGCCGCACCTTCATCGGGCTGCTGACCGCCCCCATGATCGTGAGGGCGACAAGCCTTGATGCGCTGCCGAGAGGCGTGCCGTTGGACCCGCTCTATCGCGCTACAATATCGCTTTCCAAGGGCGGCGGGCTTTGTCACATCACCGCAAAGCGAAGCCGCGTTCTCGAAGTCATTGCCTACTACGAAAAAACGCCGGGGGTTGGGTGGTACTCTTACGGCCCTACAGGTTCGGCCTAAACCCCCCGCTGCCCGATAGCCCTACAGCACCGGCATGACATCGAACCGAACGTTACCGGTACCGGTGTGCTCATAGGCAATCATCGTCTTGCCCTGATCGTAGCCCTCGGCCTCAACGCCCGTTCCGTCGATGTGGCTTACGTCAATGCTTGGGTGGACCGTCTCGGCCCCCGTCGCCACGTCATAGGTCTTGACGCGCGGGGCAACGTCCTCGCCACCTGAGATAACGACCACGGTGTTCGGATCTAGGAAACCGACACCCTGGACCGCACCTTCGGAAATCCAGAACCGGTCCGTGAACATCTCGTCGCCGATGCCTGAATACTTGGTGGAGGCGAAAAACGCCGCCTGATCCGCGATCCGCACCCGCTTGTCCTTTGTCCCGGGATACTTGGTCATCACGACGATGCGCCCGAAACCGTTGCCGAGAAGGATATTCCGTTCGGGGTCGGCGCTTGTCACCTTGTAGCGCGGAAATTCGTCCGTGTAGATGTGTTCGCCGTTAACCCGCACCTCGAACGGCAGAACCTCGTACTGCGTCCCGATGGCGAATTTCATGCCGCCAAGATGGATTAACCCATCGCCGTGGCCCCAATCCTTCGCGTTGGAATGCGAGGTGTAGCCGCCCAACTGCTTCAGGCTCAGCACCACCTGATCGTCGGTTGTGCTGCGCGTGATCCATGTTCTGCAGCACTCCTGCACGAAATCTTGCGGATAACGGTCGCGGACGAGTTCCTGCTTGCCCATGGCTCACACTCCCGGCTGGCCGATAGCCCGCCACCGATCCCCCGATGACAAGACGCAGGACACAGACCCGTCAGGCTTCGTCAGGACGACCGTAAACGTCCCTTTGGGGCTGACGTATATCTCAACCGGACCAATACTGCTTACCCCCGCCCCTGTGCGTTTCTCGGCCCACTTCCCGGTCAATGCTTCCGCCACACTGTCACGCGATCCGCAGCCCTTGGGGTAGATCACACTGGCGGGGGCTTTGGTGATCTGGACGAATTTCGCGGAGTTGCGAGCGTCCGCGAAGGCCGGGGATGCGAGAAGGGCCAGGATGACGGCAAGGCGGGTCACGAACTGCATCCCGCAGCCATCTTCTCTAGAAGCGTTCGCCCCGTCCCCAGAGACTGAGGCCCGCCATCAGCCACGAGGGCGCGGGCATGGGCCTTGCGATCCGCCAGCGTTCCATCACATATCGCGGCTTCATTTGGAGCCGTAGTCAGACAGCCAGTCAACGTCATCAGAGGTATTGCCAGAAGAACCTTTCGCATCGTCCATCCTCTTTCTGGTGGATTCATATTTCTTGGCCTGTTTCAGTTGCTCGGCCTTCTTTCCGCTCTGCCGGGCACCGAAGAGCGCGAGAAGGCCACCGAGCGCACCGGCAACCCACTGCCAGTTGTCGCCGATGAATGTCGTGATGAGCGTCCAGATCATTCCGTCGCACCCTTCTGCTTGATGAGCCGTCCGACCATCGCGGCCAGCACCAGTCCGAGCGTGATCTTGCCGCGCCATTCAGCCGGGATGACGGCGAGCGCCTCCGGCGGCATGGTCTGCCACGCGACCTCTGCGGCAAGTGCCAACGCCATGAACCGCATCGAGAGCCATTTCCACGCTTGGCGGATGTCGGGAACAAAGGTCATTCACGCCTCCATGATTTGCGGGCGGGGATCGACAAGCCGTCGCCGGTCGCGTCCGCCCCATCTGTGCGGGGGGTCACCCCTCTTGTGCTCCAATGGCGCAAGGTCGTCTGGTAGGCGGTATGCCCGCCCGCCAATGTCGTAGGTCTTTCCGTCAATCTCGAAATAGACGTGCCCCTCTATCGCGGAATAGAGCGCCTGAGCCTGCGGCCAGATCGTCCGAACGACGAGAAACAAGCTGTAGCACTGACCTTTGCGGAACAGGTCCACCATGTCCGGGTGCGCGGAACGAAGGGCTGCAAGGAATGGAGCGGGATTTCGCTTCAAAACGGCCACCATCCGGCGAACCATGCCTCGATTTCGGCCCACTTCATCGCGGCCCACAGGCCAACCCCGGTCAACGCAACCCCCGCGCCGGTCTGCGCCGCCGCCTTACCGCCGCCAGAGCGGGCCGTGGGGGCGGGTGGGGGCTTCGTGGGTGTCTTGATGCCACTCGACACGCCAGCGGCCTGTAGCGCCCGTTCAAACGCGCTCGCATAGCTGGAAATCGTATCAGCCTTGTCCAAGCCGTTGATGACCCGGCGAGCGCCGCGATAATCGCCCGGCAGGTAGTCCGACAACTTCTTGCCGGTGAACATGCCGATGGACGATCCCTCGACCAGAACCTTGGCCGCAATGTCCGCTCGCATCGCAAGGTCGGGATTGCCGAGAAGGTCAGCGCCCACAAGCGCCGCCGCCTTCTGGTAATTGTCCCGATGCGTCAGTTGCACATAGCCGCGCCCGAGCCACGTTTTGCCCTGACTGTCAAAGCGCCAATAAGGCGTCTTTACCCACTTCAGTTTTCCGGCCTTCCATGCGCGTTCCAGCTTGTTGACGGCGCTTTCGTCTGTCTTGGCCAGCGTCTCGCGCGCGGGTTGCATGGTCCGGGCCGTCTCATGCCACGCCGTCGCCAGCAGGTAGGCTTGATGCGACCGGGGCAGATGCGCGGCGGCATTCAGGATGATTTCGAAGCCCTGAACTTGAGACGCCTTCAGTTTGCCGAACTGCTTTCGGACCTCATCGAAAAATGCTTGGCTGTTCATTTCGACCTCACATTGAACACGTTGGACGCGGCGCAGGTGGTCTTGCTCGGAAGAATGCCCCAAAGCGGATAAAGGACCGTCCGGCAGACTTCGACGTAGTAGGCCCCTTCGGGCAGGCGTGCGCAGCCGGGGGCGTTGTCGATGAAGTCGGACAGGTCGTAGGATTTCCGACCGTCAAGACCGCCCTTGTAGGGGATTTCGCCGGAACCGTGGCAGCCGGGCATGATGACTTGCGGATCAACTGCCGACCGAACGGACGCGGTGTATTTGCCGATAAAAGACCAGTGAATGTGCCGATCCTCGATCACGATTGGCAGTTCCCCGACAACCGCGTCACTGACCTGCAATGAACGGCTTTCGAACCACCACGACGCATTCATCTTCCACAGCACGAGATAGGAGACGATCAGCGGCACGATCAGCGCCCACTTGCAGATTGCCTTTGCGCGCCGCTTCATTGTCCATTCCACCCTGACCACGCCCCGGCGATACGGTCCCACTGCGTCGCCACGAAAATCAGGATCAGCGCGGCCCACTTCCCCCACCCCCACGCCCACGCCAGCGCATCGAGGCGGCGATAGAACTTGGCTACCCTCGCAATCGCTTCCCGCTCTTCCGGCGAAAAAGGGAGCGCGTTTGGGTGTTCCTCCACTGCCTTGGCAAAGCGGTCGATTATCTCAAGGGGGGACCGGTCAGACATGGGAAAGCGCCCTACCAGCCGATGATCTGGTCGATGTCAGGCCGCACCGCACCGCGCAGCGCGGCCACCCGGAACGCATCCAGCTTGGAGTAATCCGGCTTGCCGGTAGCGGTGCCGCTGACCACCTTGTCCACGTAAACGTCGGTGAGCTGCAATGCGGACGTCACCCGCAACTTGGTGACGCCACCCTTCGGGCCGGGGACAGACCAGAGCATGATCTTGTCGCCCACATGGTTCGGGTCGCCATTGACATGGTATGCGTTCAGCGAGGAACAGGCCCCCACGATGCGGCGCAGCGTGATGCCGTCATAGGGCTTGTTGTGGTAGCCCAGAAGCTGCAGGGACGCCCCGAAACCGTTCCGCTGATCGGTCGGCGTCGAGTATTCCATGATGATCACGTCTTCGATCACCTGATCGGACAACGTGCTCTTGTTATCGAAGCCCTGAATGCCGTCCGGATGGTTACCGCTGATCACATAAGCGTCGGTGGACCAGAGCCCATTGGCGCGCAGGTTGTGAGCGCAGAGGCGGAAGCTGTCGCCAGAGAAGCCGCAGACCCGGATATCCTGCATATTCACGCGGCGACCGGTGACGTTGATGCCGAAATTGGTGCCAAGAGTCGCAAGGTCAGCGAGAGCGATGTCGTCTCCCTCGAACATGGCAGCACTCCATTCGAAAGCCCGCCAACGCGAGATGTCCCATGTCCTGAACTGGTCCGCGTCCGGGGCACCCCAGAAATCACAACCGGCAACCGAAATGTGGTTCGTGTTCCGGTCGCCTTTCAGAAGGTATGGTTTTGCCCCGCTGTCCGGCGCCACTGTCCGACCGACAAACTTGACGCCCTCGATGGCGATGCGGGAGCAAGACATGAGGGTAAGCCGCTCCATCGTCGCGCCATGACCGCGCAGGGTGATGTCAGCCGCTGGATTAATCCCCCTGAACGTGTGCATCCCGAAGTCGCCCGCAAAGTCGATCACGTCGCCCGCGCTGGCGTTGTTGATTGCCGTGACCAGCTCGGCATCCGTCTTCACCGCAGTGCCGGGCGGGTTGGGCACCGGTGCGGGCACGGGGGCCGGATCAGGATCGGGAGCCGGTTCCGGCTCCGGGTCAGAAGGCACCTCTGGATCAGGATCGACCGGCCCCTCCCCGGAATACTCACCGTAGGGCAGACCGCCCGTTTCGATCTCCTCGATCAGCGCATCAACGGCGCGCTTGACGTCTTTCAGCATTTCGATGAATGCGGCTTTGCGTGTCATTTCTGTTTCCTTAGACGATTGAGCCGGATTTGATGCTTCGAGTTATCAGGCCACCCGTACCGGAGCGCGCGAACGTGCCGCCGGTTGCGCTTGTGCCAGGTGACGCTGAACGGCGCTCCGAAAGCCCGCCATCCGATATTGTTGCCGCATACGGGTTGATTTGCAGGTTTGCAGCACTGGCCGTCACGCCGACGTTGAAAACGACCGATGCCGCCTTGCCGTCGATCCTGAGTGCCGCCGGTAGAACGGAAACATTGACGCCATAATCAATTGACGCTGACTGCCCCGTAATTTGCAGAGAAGCAGTGGCGGCAGAAATAACAACGTCAAGTGATACAGCCGCAGGGTTAGGCGACACCTGAAGCGCGGAAACGTCTGCGTTGACGTTGACATTTGATGTTGTGCTTACGGTCGCGGCATTCGGCGTAATTTGAAGATTGGCCGGGCTTGCGCCGACATTCGCGTCAACAGATATAGCCGCCGGATTGGCCGTAATCTGTAGCGCAGCCGGTGACGCGCTTACATCAACGTTGGCGGCTGTGCTGATGGTCGCGGAAAGTGGCGTGATGGCCAGCGATGCCGCCGCCCCTGTCACGCTTACGTCATTGGCGATGCTTGCCTGATTGGCCGTCAGGTTGAGTGTTGCTTTTGCGGCGGGAACGTCCGTTCCGCTCGCAGTAGCCTCCGCGACTTCAATCCACGCCGCGCCGGGTCGGTCCGCGCCGGTCCATGTCCACGCAAACGTGACGCTAGCCGCCGTGGGCGTTCTATCCCAAGCGATGCCCCATTCGTTATCACTGGTCGCGTTGCCGCCGGTCTGACCCGTTACGGAGCCATCCGCCGCGCCGACCGCGAGATTGGTAACGTCCCCGCCTTTGACCGAGACGCAGCCAAGAATGGCATTGCCGTCCGCTGCCGTCGTAACCCCGTTGGGCGTCGTAAGTGTCGTCGTGTTTGAACTGTGACTGTCCGCCTGCCCCGCATTCGGAATCGGCGTGGTCGTATCAAAGCCAGTGATGTCGAACGCATAACCAGCCATAGACCGGCAATTGTTCGATGTCGTGACGGATAGCGAAAGGTCGCCTGAGCCCGTCGCTACGACCGTGAACCACGCGGTGAAGCCAAAGACCCCGTTCGAGCTTTGCCCCGAACGATAGGCCATCGTGTCACTGCCGAGTGTGACAGTCCAGCTTGACGGCGTGTTCAACGAGCTATCGCTACACGCCATCAGGCAGACGGCATAGAGGTTCCCCGCCGTTACACCTGTGACCGTTCCCCCGTAGGACGAATTCGTCGCTGACGACGAAAAGACCAGTATTGGGGTGTCAAACCCGGCGAGCGCCATAGGTCAGGCTCAGGCTTGCGTCAGGGTCGCGATACCCGAGGCATTCCATGTAATCGTCAGCGAGCCCGCCGACATATCCACCGGCCCGCCAAGCTCGACAAACGCAAACGCGGGGTCGCCCGCCTGCGTATCGTTGTAGATCAGACCCCAATATGCGTCCGTATCGTTGCCAGCATCCTGCGCCCAAGTCGGATTGGTGGCGCTGTCCATCGTGCCGGTACCGCCGGATTCCGACCAGACCGTCGCCCAATCACCGAGAGATGTTCCGCCAGCGGTGTACGTTCCGCCCGTGCCGACTTCGGTGAAGTCGCCCAAGGCGGGCGTCGCCGTGCCAGCGGCGGGGGTCGCGGTGTTGTCGAGGATCGCAACCTTGATAACGTCGGTCCCCGCCCAACCGGCGAAGTAATCCAACGCGCGCGCCGCATTGAACCAAGTGATGTCACCTGTAGCCATTTCTCAGTACCTTTCGTGTGTGTTAGCGACAAGAGATGTTGACCGACCCGGAGTCGAACGTGTCCGCCCCAGACCGCGTAATGCGAACGGTTCTAAGTTCCGCAGATAGCGCCTTAACCCCGCCGCTAGCCCCGCTCATGACAGACCGCCGTAAACGACGACCGTGATATAGGCCGCATCCACGTTCGTCCCGGTATCGCCCTCGTTGACGACGCCGACCCCGTTAACGGTCCGCGAACCGCCGACCCGGACCTGCGCGGAATTACCCGACCCGAACGCGGCGTAGTTCGTGTTTGCCATCGGGTTGGTGAAATTGACCGTGTAGATGCCAACACCACCGTCCGTGATGCTGGACACGTTCTTCCCTGCGATGATTGACGGAGTGCCAGTTCCGTCGAAAGCCACCCAAGCCGAGGGGACCAGTCCCGTAACGTAGTCCTCGACCGCATCAACACACGGGACCTTGGTGGTGCTTCCAGTGTCGGCCAGCATATCGGCGGAAACACCGGGAAACAGAATAAACCTTGTTCCGTCGTATGTGACTTCGCATAGCCGATTAGCGCCAAGGTCTCCCGCCGCAGGATCGACCAAAGTCCCTGCCGCGTTGTAGACCTTGATATTCTTCGCGCCGAGGCCGTCCACGTTGAGCGTGGCCGCGCCAGAATTGGTGTGGTTCGGGCGAATGAGGAACCGCTGCCCCGCCGCGTAAGCCGTGATGGTTTCCGCCGCCGTCAGCGTATAAGCCCCGCCTGAACCGCCGGTCTGCACAAGCGTCTGGACGTTCGCCGAGACCGCCGTAATGTTGCCCTGCACTTCCTCAATGGCGTCCTGCACGTTGTCGGACGCAACGCCTGTCACGGGGTTGAACGTGACGCTTTCAGCCGCCGAAGATGTGCCCTGGACCATCGGGCAGGGGTCATACTGATACAGCAGCGCGTCATCGGCATCGTTCACCACGACTTTGACCTGCGTTCCCGCACCGATGAACACCTGCGCGAACTTGCCGCTGGCATCGGCCACGACCGGCGAAGAATGCGCCACGGATAGCGCCTCGTCGGTGTAGGTCGTGACGGGCGTTGTGGTGCCCGTCTGGTAGAACAGCGCCTTAGCGCCGGATACCGGATCGCCATTGGCGTCGGTCGCGCGCGGAAGCGCGGGGATGAGTTGGTTTGCCATTTGTGATTTGCCCTTGGTGTGCTAGGGTGAGCCTATGGACGACTTATTTTCCCGAACGGAGCGGCGTATGCGCCCATTCTTCTTTGCTCTGACCGCGCTTGCGGGTCCGGTTTTCTTTGTCTCTTACGCCTATATGCTGAAGCTGCTGCACGGCGCGGTGCCGCCGTGGCTTTTCGCGGCGATCTGCGTCTCACACGTCATTGTGTGGATAGCTGCCTCGATGCTTCATGACTTCCAGAAAGAACGCCAGTTTCAGCAACGATCTTCCCGATAAAGGAAGCCTGTTGCTCGGTCAGCTTCTGACCCGCAATCGCCTTATTAACCAGCGAAAGCGCGGTGCGCGCCTCGTATCCGCGCGTCTGTGTCAGGGCGCGGGCGATTTCCTCATAAATCCCCGCTTCGCGCAGGGTTTGCGCTTCGCTTGTCGATCCGGTGAATATCTGCACAAACCGCTTGGACGCCTGCACCGCCTCGCCTGACCCAAGAAGTTCCAGAGCGCCCGGCTCGATCTGCTGTTTCACGCTGCCCTGAATGCTTTGGCGAATGGCGGTCTTGGAATTTTGCGCCACAGCAGCCCGCAATTCGAACGCCACCGCAGAACGGTCGATTTCCTCGAAAAACGCATCCGCAGCATTCTTGCCGAGAAGCATTCGCAGTTTTTGTTCGTTCGCCCGGCTGGACACGTCCCGCATCAACTTCAATGCCTCGCGCGCGTCCATATTCGGGTCGCTGATTGCCCGCGTGACATTGGCAAGCGTGTCGTCAATATAGGACCGAACGCCCGCCTTCATGGCGTCACGTTCCGCTTTTGACGCACCGCGCAGCGATTCCACGACCGTTTCGCGCGTCGTTCCGGGTCGCAGAAGCGAATAACCGGTTTCGCCAGCCTTTACCCGCGAAATGGCGTCCGCTGCGGTGTCGAGGGCCTTGCCATACTCGGGAACCGCACCCTTCAGAACGTTGCGAATGTTCCTGGACAGTTCGCCATAAGCCCTTCCGAGCGGCGTTGTGCCGCCAAGCTTGCCTTGCCCGTCTGCCTTGTCGGCAACGCCTTGGAGCGCCCGCGTAAGATAGTCGATCTGCCGAACGTCCGGCATCCTCTCAAGAACGACCGATCCATCATCCGCGACCTTGGCGATAATCTGGCGGCTCTGCATTCCTTCAGCCGCCATCAGGGCGTTAGCGTCATCAACAGCCGATTTCGGGACGCGCCGCAACAGGCGCTCAAGCGCCAAACCGCGCGCCGATGAATAGTCAATCGGCTTTCTGTACGCCGCACCATAGGCGGTTTCCCGTGCCGCCGCCGTACCCATGCGAATGTCACGGGCAATCGACTGCGCACCCTTTGCAGGGCCGAAAAACTTGTCCAGAGCGCCCGTCATTTCCTTCGACGCGCCGGTTACTCTATCCTCCACAGCGTCCTTGACGACACGACCCGCCGCGCCGCCGGAATTGGCCGCAGCGTCGAGCAGTTCGCGCGCGGGTTGCCCCGCATCGGCTAGCATGGCGTTATCGCCAGCCCGCGCCAGAGCCTGCGCCGCCGCCTTGTCGTCGCCAGCGTCCAGCGCGTTCTTGATGACCCTAGCCGCAGGCGCGGAAACTCCGAGTTGCTTCTGGATCACGGCAACGTCAGACCCTTTCAGATAGGCCAGAGCGCGCTTGATGCCTTCGGATGCATAAGGGGCCGCAGCGCCTAGAACGCCGCCCGCAAGACCGCCGAAAATGGCCTTGTCCTGCGCGTTCGCCGCGCGGCCCTCGCCCTGCTGTTCGCCAGCCCCGTAGACTGCGCCCTCAGTCGCGCCAACCCCAATGCCGAGACCAGCGCCCATAATTGCCCTCTGGCCAAGCGTCCGCGCCGAATTTGCGATGAAAGACGGTCCTGCAACGGCGGCCATCGGAATTGCACCCGCGACAGCGCCCGTCACATTCAACGCTGCCGACTGCCCCGGCTTTTCGCGCTTCATCGCGTCAGCGGTTGCGCGAAAAGCCTGCCCCGCCGCAGGATCAACGGCAGATAGGGCCTCATCCCAATATGACCCGACGAACGGCACACCTTCGGCAAGCTGTGTCGCGCGCGCATAGCCTGGGTTGCGGTCAATCCGTTCCCGGTCAATGTCGGATTGAACAACATCAACGGGCCTTGCGCCCTGCATGATCTGCTCAATCTTCGCGGGGTCGGTTGTTGAATATCCGGGGCTTGAAAACGACATTTGGCCACCTTCGCCGCGATACACAACCCCACCATCATCGGTTGTCGCGACGACTTCTTGCCCGGCGGGTGCCTGCTTTGCGTATTTCGTCCACGGCCCTTGTGCGGACTGTGTGGCGTATTTTTCCCAAGGACCGGCCATTACTGAACCTTCTCCCAGCTTTGCGGGTTTGCCGGGTCGCCGCCGAGGAAGCGATAGCCGCCCTCGATAGCGCCTTGTTGCGGCATGTTTTCGGCCCTTGCGGAAGCCGTGCCCTGTTGTGTAGCCCACCCAACAGGACGAGATTGTGCAAGCGAAAGAATACCGCGCAATTCCGTGAGTGCAGCGCGATAATCTTCCGCTGACTGCGCGGTATCCAAGCGCCCGATAGCCTGCGTTGCCTTCTGCCCTTCGATTTCGGTGATCTGTCCGCCGCCCTTGAGGCTTTCAAACGCCTGCAAGAAGGCTTGGCCTTCAAGTTGGTTAGCCCGCGCGCCAAAACGTCGCTGCGGCGTTCCGGGAATACCTTGCAGGTAGGAGTAAACGCCAGTTGACGTATCGAGTGCTGGGTCGCTCAAGATGCCGTCGATTGAGGCAATCATGGCCGCCGGAGACGACGGCTTTAGGCCGCCCTCCTGCACATTCGCCCCCTGCTGGAACCGCACAGACCCATCCGCGCCCATTGTCAGGCTCATGCCGTCTTGCGCCGTGGCTTTCTGAACCGCCGCCTGATATGTCGCCTCGTCAATCCGACCCGCTTCGAAGTCAGCCTTCAGTTTCGCAAGGTTGGTCAGAGGCTCGGCAGGCGAATTCATCGCAAGCGCGTCCTTCAGACCAGCCGCGCCAGCAATGATCAGGTCGCGGTTTTCCGGCTTTGCAAAGCCCGGCCCGTAAATCGCTTCAATGGATTCCGTCACGCCCGGCATTTGCAGGATTGCCGCGAATTGTTCCGGCGTCTGGGCCTGCGTCATCATAGCCCCGGCCCGATTCACGTCAGCCAAAGCCTGTTGCCGCTGGTTCGCGTCCATCTGCGCGGCGAACTCAAGCCCACGAAGTCTCGCATTTTCCCGCGCAATGCCGATTTCCTGTTCCCGCGCCCGCATTCCTTGCTGTGTGGATTTCACGGTGAGCGCCGACATTGGATCGAGACCGGCCAGCGCGTTCAGTGCGTTCTGATCGCCTGCCAGGATGCCCGCGCCGTGTTGGCGGTATACGTCCCGCATGGCCTGTTGATCGCGCATCTGCATTGTCTGCGCGGCGAGGTCGTTACCGGCCTGCATCGCACCCAAGGCGTTGACGGGCTGGCCTGCAAGGATAATTCCGGGATTCATCTGGGCCATGTCGTGTCCTTACACCATGCGAAACGCATTCGGGTCGAGTTGGAAATTGTTGTACTGGTAACGCGGCACGGAAAGGGCGTTCTGCGGCGCTGGGGCCTGTGCTGGGGCCGCAAGCGCGTTCTGTCCGGGTGCGGGCTGCCCACCGCCGCGACGGAAGCCTAGAAGCTGGTCCGGTGAATAGCTGGCGATGCTGACTGCATCACCTTGGTTGCCTCCAAGAATCCGGATTGTGCCGTCGGGGTTGTACCCTTCGAAGAACCCGACATGCCCAAACGGGCCGTTCGGGTCGCCGCGTGAAAACACCGCTATATCGCCGCGCTGCGGGTCGTTGACTTCCGTCCCCCACTTGAGGAAGGACCGCGCCATGTTCGACCCTGTGCCTTGCTGTCCAGACTGCTGAAGCGTGGCGTTGACGAAAGCAGCGCACCATGCCGTTGTCTGCGGGTCGAGGTTAGCGCCGCCGGTCGTCAGATAGTCCTGAAGCGCGACCTTCTTGTCGGTTTCATTCAGACCAATCTGTGCCGCCGCAAGGTCAAGCGCGTTAGCCATAACTCACCCCCAGAACCCGCCGGAGGCCCAAGGCGCATCGAAGATACCCGCGCTCTGACTCGCGCCGGGGTTCAGGGCGTTCTGGTATTGCCAGATGCCCACGGCATTGCCGATTCCGCTGTTGATCGCGTTGCCCGCGCCAATCGCACCCGCCGCCTGCGCGTTGCCGATATTCGCAAGGGCACTCGATGCGCCTGTGCCGTAATTCTGCGCTGCGGCACCCTGCATTCCGGCGGCGCTTTGACCACCTGCGGCCATACCAGCAAGGCGGTTGTAGTAATTCGCGTATTCGTCCGCCGCCAGACCTTCGCCGTATTGCTGCGCAGCCTTCATTGTGGCCCCGGAGAAAAGCCCGCCAGACGATGCCGCCGAACGGTCAATCGCGTTGATGCCTTCGGAAAGCCGGAAGTCATACCCCGGCGTTGCCTTGAACCCGCCATACGTCGTGCCGCCGGTCTTGTTCGCATTCGCATAGGCTTTTGCGTCGGCCCTGGTATCAAACACTTCGCCGTTGACCATGTAGCGGTTTGCGGGGGTCTGTGGCTGTTGCGGCGAAGTACGGGCAGCAACGCGGGCGTTTTCCCGATCGCTCCGATCCCGCCCCGCAACAGGCGGTTGAAGTGCAACGGGGGTATTGAAGTCAACCCCCGGCCTTGCCGCCGTTGGATACCCACCTGAAAAGCGCGACCCGCCATTGAGAACCGTGATTTCCGGTGCCTGCCCCCCGAACGTTGGCGCTTCGCCGAGACCCAACTCGTATTGCAGGGCGTCAAGGGCGTTCCGTCCGGCGCTGACAAACGGGCTGAAAAGGTCTTTCTGTTCGCCGTAAATCTTTTCCTGCAAGTCGATCTGCCGGTTGGCGGCGGCTTCTTGCGACCGTGCGGCGCTTTTGGCGGAACCTGCCTGAATAAGCCCGCCAACGACCGAACCGAAAATACCCATGTCAGGGCCTCCATTCCATCAGCACAAGACCACCAAAGGCCCCGGCCATTGTTCCTCCTACGCGCTCCGCAAGGGATACGGCAGGGCGGTTTCCTTGATTGATCGCGAACACTACGGCCTTGGGATCCGTATCCGCCCAGAATGCCCGGAGAAGCGCCTTGGACGGCATGACCGTATGCCCCCATGCTTCGGGCTTCACACCCACATGGCAGGCCCACACGCCGGGCCACAGCACCCCGTGAAAGGCGAGACAAACCCCATCAGTGGCGTAGTAAACATAATCCTCGGGCAAGTCCTTTTCCGTCAGCCCGAAAGCGTGCTGCGACGGGTGCGCGAAGTATTCACGCGCCTCGTCAACCGTTACCCTCACCCCGCCGCGTCCAGTATCGCGTTGATAGCCGTGCGGGCTTCGGCGTCAATCGTCGCACCGCCCGTTGGGTCAGATAGCGCCGCGATTGCCGCAAGCTTCGCCTCTGCCGCTTCAAGCCGGTCATTCATGTCCGCCAGCAGCTTGTAGCCTTCAAGCGTCAATCTGCCGTCCGCAACGTAGACTTCCTGGATGTTCGGGGCGCTCATGCGACCTCCAATATCGCCTGTGCCTTCAGTGGCAGCTCAACAGCGTCGGAGATGGTTGCCTCGACCGTCCATTGCCTTGCGGTGCCGAGCGCCCGCCAGACAAGCCGCGCGTCGTAATCGCCCACAGCCCCGAAGCTGCGCCACTTCTCGTTCGACCAAGTTTTGCCGCTATCCTTTGAGACACGGATATACATTTGAGGCTCGCGACCGGACACAGCCGAAACCCCCATACGCCCCAACAATTCCAGCCGCACGAGCGTCTGATATTCTCCCGTCTTCAGCGTCCGCGACGTGATTTTCCGCACCAAGGGACCATCGAAATCGGCGTTCGTGCGACCAAGACGCAGGATTTGCCCCAAGTCCCCGCCGACGTGCCAGTATCCCCACGCCTTCACCGCCGAAACCACCCGCCACGGGTTCAATTCCGTGCCCGCCCCCCGGTTGTGCCATTCGCCCGTTGAAAGGTCGTAAACCCACGCAACCCGGTCATTGAACTGGATGACGCAGAACTTGTGCCCTTCGTCCTCGTAGTAAAAGCACCGCCTCGCCTGACCTTGCGAAATGTCCGTCTCGACCGGCGGGATGGAAACGGGCTGCAACCCCGCCCCGTTGGTGATATAGGCAATCCCGTCATCCCCGACAAAGAACGCCCCGCCGTCGAACTTGGCCACCAAGCCAAACGCCTTTAGTCCGGTATCCAGCACCCCACCGTTGACACGCGAAAAACCGGCGCTCGTCGGATACCAGATTTCGCAGCTTTCTTCTTTCATCAGCCACAGGTTGCCGTTGATGACGACAGCCCTCAGAATATTGTCATCCCGGCCCTCAGCCGTGGCGAAATCAAGACCGCCAAGCGTTTCGGCATCAGCAACGTCGGACCATTGAAACCGCCGCCCGTTCAATTCCGTCATCACTGTGACTTGGCCGATGAATTCCACCGAACCAACCGCATCAAACGACCCACCCGTGGGGGTGTTCAACGTCGATCCATCCCAGACGTAGTAATCCCCGCCCGCTGCGACCGCGACCTTCCCGTTATTGCCGGAAATCGTCGCGTCCCCATCTTCTACCTGCCCGAGCGTCGAGATACTGCCGCCAGATGTGATCTGGTGCAGTTCCCCGCCGCAGACCGCGTAAACATCGCCATTCACCGCCTGCATGGCCCGAAGGAACACCGCGTCGATATCAGCAAAGAGCGTCGTGCCGGGAACCGATTTCAGAACAAACCCGTCTTCCCCCGGTTCGCGGTACACGTTGATCAGCCGCGACGTGTTCGCCTGCGCAAAGTCGTCATCCTTGCGCGATTGGCCGACAAACTCGACGAAGGGCATCAGAAGTAATCCCCAATCGCGTCAAGTTGATCTTCCGTGCCGCCCATAGGATCGACAACGAACACCCGGATTTTTTCCACGTCCGGGAATGTGTCGGTTGAACTGTCGGCATAGGTCACGCCGAAGTCCGCGCGGAACCGGCCCACGTTGCGCGTATCCGCCGCCGTGAATGTGTAACTCACGGTCGGGGTGCCGGTCGCGGTCACAATCGTGGCCGAAGCGCCGTTGATCACGACATTGCCGTATTCATCGCGCATGTTGAACACGACCGTCGCCCCGGTAAGAACCGTAGATTTGGGCGAAAGCGCGAATACCAGCGTTGGCGATGTCTGGCCCTGCGAAATGACAAACCCGTCAGCATAATCCGAAGCGCCGGGACGGTCGTCGGAAATCAACGCGGCCCGAAGCCGCGCCACGCCCGCAGAACGGGGCAGGTACGCCCTGCTATAGTGCCCGGCAATGTCAGACGCCAGAATGTGTGCAAGGCCCATCAGCGCCTTCTGTGGCGTCTCTGACAGCGGCCACGAAATAGCCAAGCCCTGCGAACTGATCATTTCGACATAGATCGAGTCCAGCACATCACCGGCAAAGGCGTCCTGATCGGCTGTCGGGGTTTCATCCGCAGACAACACGCCGATCAGGCGGTGCGCCATCGCGATAATGTCACTTCTTGTCGGCATTCGCTTTGCGTCCCGGCTTCACTTCGGAAAAATCAGGAATGCCGCGCAATTTCGCGGCCAACACGTCATCGACCTCGACCGCCTTGCCCTTCTGGAACGTCACGTCCCGAATGGTGCATTCGTCCTGCGGCCCGTCATACTTGAATTTCATCGAAACCTCCTAAAAGGCAGGACGGGGCCGAAGCCCCGCCCAATTGTCATCACGCGTCGGCAACAGCCGCGAAGTGGCCCGTAACCATGCCGTGATCGACAGAGTTGAACACGGCCTTTTCGATGCCACGGCATTCTTCGATGCCGATGCCGGTCGCAAAGCCGTAGTCGGTTTCGTTCTTCTTGGTCGATTTCGGCTCTTGGCCCCAAGCGAGAACAACCGACTGCGCACCGCAGAAGAACACCTTGGCAACGTCGATGCTGCCAGCGCCAGCGCCCGAAATCACCGGGATTTCCGGGATTTCCCGGATGATGACGCCATCATAGATCAGGTCGCCGTCCTGGAAGATCGGGTTGGTGCCAACCGCACGTTCGCGCGCTTCGCGGTTCGCCGTCTGCATGACCGTATTCTCTTTCAGGTCACGGAACGGCAGCGAGCCAGCGAACAGCACGAAGTATTCCCGGCCCGAACCGTCATTCACCTTGTACGGGCGAATATGCGGGTCGGCGGTCTTGGCCATGCGCTTCATCAGCGAAACAGCCGCCGGGGTCAGCTTGTCGGCGGTGTTGTCGATGTTCGCCAGCGAGCCGGAGTGGTCGTAGGTCGCACCGCCAGCCGGGGCAGTCGTCGAAAGGTTCGACTTGGCCGCGCCGAACAGCACGCGGTCAACGTTGTCGTCGATCCACGCGTCTTTCTGCGCTTCAGTCGCCGAACCGTAGGCAACGCCCTGGATAGACATCATCGCGGCAATCAGGCCGTCGCGCAGCTTGTCCATGGACCACGATTGCAGCATGTCTTTCGCTGCCATGCGCAGGTCCATTTCGGTCCAGTGTTCTTCCGGCTTCTTGATCTCCACGGCGTTGCGGAGCCAATCAACCGAAATTGCCTGGTTGTAGTTGCCAAGGGCTTCTTCGGAGCCGACCAGCGCGGTCGTGCCGGTCACACCAGCGCCCGAAAGGCGGGTGATCAGCGGAATGTTGATCGTCTTGCCGCCAGACGTAAGCTCGTGCTTCACCTGGAAAATCGAGTTGGTGCCCTTGCCCATGTAGGGCTTGAAGCCGGAGTTGCGGATATATTCCGCGAAGTACTGCGCATCCCACTTTTGTACGCGGGAGGCAGTAGCGAGGGTTGTCGTAGTCATCTCACTTTACCTTGTGACTAGCCAAAGACCTGATCGAATGCGGTCCCCGGCGATTTGGGTTCACCACCCGCTGACGGCGCGTTGGCCAGCGATGCGGGCGGCACTCTCGGTTTCGGGGGGACTGCGGTTTGCGCTTCCTGCGCCAACTGCTCACGCAATTGCGCAAGCTGCTGTTCCTTCCACTTCTCGGGGTCATCGACTTCGGAAAGGAACTTCTGGCGCTTGAAATGTTCGACAGCCGCGTGAAACGGCGACGGGTGCTGAAGCAGGAGTTGCGACTCCTGCGGGTGCTCGTCAAAGTAGGCATACGCCTCGTTAACCATGTCAGCCCCGAACTCGCGTTCGGCCAGGAACCGCGAAGTGCGAAGCCGGTCGGCCAGCATCTTCTGTTCCCATTGCCGCTCACGAGATGCGAACGCCGCGTCGGGGTCGCTGTAGAAATCCGGCTGTTCCTTCGGCGTCTCAAGGTCGCGCAGGCGCGCCTCAAGCTCCTTGGTCTTTCGCCGGGCCTCTTCCGCTTCCCGCTGTGCGGTCTGGCGCTTTTCCCGCTCGTCCAGCAGTGCCGTGACAGGAATGTGCTTCGCTTCAGGTTCAGCCGCAGGCGGCGCGGCTTCTTCTTCGCCCTTCCCCTCGGGTTCTTCCGGCGTTTCCGCCTCATCTTCGGGCTTGGCTTCCACTTCGGCGGCTTCTTGTTCCGCCTCAGGTTCTACCTTCCCCTTTTCCTCGGGTTCTTCGTCCAGAAAGCTCAGTTTGTCCTCAGCCATTTTCACTGCTCTCCATTGTCGCTGTGAGACACGAATACGCCCGAAACCCGGCGTCGGTGTTCGCCCGTGACCCCGGCGGCGGGTTAGACGAACCGCGCGATTGCGGTTTCCGTCCTAATCTTTCCGATGGAAGCGATGTCTTTCATCGCTGCGGCCTTGTCGCGCGCCGCTTTGGCGTCGGTCGAAACAGCCTTTAGCTGCCGTTCCTCGCCTTCGGCTTGCGCGGCGGCGGCGGCAGCCTGTTGCTGCCCCTGCATCGCCATCATTTTCTCTTGCTCCATCCGTTCAAGAATCTCTTTCTTGTTCCTGAGCGAAGAAGCCTCGATCAGTGCCTCAGGCGGAATCGGCACGCCCTTGCCCGCCATGTCGGCAAGCTGCGCGAATTCTTCCTGTTTCAGCGTGGCAACGTCGGGCATGTCCTCGATCACGATGTCAAGGTCCATTTCCGCCACGGCGTTTTCCATGATCGGTTGCAGCACCGGAATTCCTTCCGGCGAATATGCAATCTGCATTCCCTTTTGGACGTTGAGGCCGACGAACTGCACCGCGCCCATGTCGTCTGTAATCCTGACCCACCGCTCTTCGGTCCAGAACTGGCGGATGCGGTTCCACATCGCGCGGTAAACCCGGATGGTCCAATCCCGCAGGCTGTCATAGATCGGCGCAAGCTCGGCGAACCCGGCCTGCTGTTGTGCCATGATGGCCCGACCCGACTGGTCGCCTTCCAACTGCCCAAGAAGCGAGGCATTAGGCCCCACCATGTCAATCTCTGACTTGGCTTCTTGCAACAGGCTGAACTGGCCCGCCGTCTGGTCGGCGTTCTGCACTACTTCGAACGGTTTTACCCCCGCTCGGATGGCGTCCTCAAACGCCTCGATGTTCACGTCAACATGCCCATCGGGCTGCGCAAGCTGGCGCTTCATGTCGGCAACGCTGTCAACCGCGCCCTTCACGCCGATGGTCTGGCGCGAATTAAGCTGGTGAAGCAGCTTTGACCGGCGCTTGTTGATTTCGTCCTGTGCGCTGATCATGTCCCGCACAACGCCATAGCGGCGGTTGTCGCGATCCACATAGGCCGAGAAAAGGATGATCGGGCATGTTGGCCTGCCGTCCTCATCCTGGTAGTCGCTGTCGCCTTCGTAAATGATGCCGCCGCCGCAGAAAATCGACAAGCACCACTTGCCCTCTTTCCGGTAGTACATCTGGGCAATGCGAACGCGCTTCTGCCGACGGTCTGCCCAACGGTTGATCTGTGTCGCGGGTCGGTCCTCAAACGTCCCGTCATGCGTCCACTTCATCGTCTGCTCTAGAAGTTCGCCAAGGTCGCCGTCGCCCTGGTACACAGACCCGTAAAGATCTTCAGCCTGCGCCAGCGTCATCCACTTCATGCAGCCGAGATAAGCCGCATCGGAGAAGTCCTTTTCGCGGCTGTACGGGTCGAAGAAGATTTCTTCCCACCGAAGCCGGTTGACCACGACCTCGGCCCGCCCGCGCTTTTCCTCAACGACGACTTCAACGCCGCCGTAGCCTTCGACAAGCAGGTTTTCAAACGCCGCAGAACGCTTCAGATCAAACCGCGTGTTATCGTCAACGAATGAAAGGGCTTTGGTCGCCGCGTCCGCCGCATCCTCGTCCTGTGGGTTGCGCGGATAGGCGCGCGGATCAACACGCCCGCGCTGTTCAATGCCCACCATCGCGTCAATCTTGCGCTTCACGCGGTTGATGGTGATGACAGGCTGCTTACGCTTCTTCAGGATGGCAACTTCGGCAGGCGTCCACTGATACCCGTCATAATAGTCCCGGTCGCGCTCTGACAGTTCGCGGGCGTCGGCTGTCTCGTCAATCGAGACCTCCACCATGAGCCGCAGCTTTTCGATGTCGAGATTAGGCATCATCAAGCGTCCAGATTTCCACATCGCCGCCGACGCGGCCACGGATTATGGAGATTGCCTCATCCGCAGAAGGGCAATTCACCGCGAACCTTTGGTCGCCGTGATTTGCATAGAAAAGGCCGTTTTCGCGATAGAAATACACAGCCCCGGGGTCGGGCCGCCTTCCGCCGTCTAAACGCATTTCCATTCCTCCACATCGGCGGATTCTGCCGGGCGGTAATC
>JAUIDM010000297.1 GCA_030428915.1 Alphaproteobacteria bacterium
GGATCAATGCGAACGGGATCACCGGGCGCGACCTTCTGGGATGTGCTGTGGCGGCGGCGGTGTCAGCCAGTTTCAATGCGCCGATCGCGGGGGCGATATTTGCGCTGGAAGTGGTGCTCAGGCATTTCGCCGTTCACGCCTTCGCGCCCATCGCCATCGCATCGGTCGCGGGAACCGTGATCAACCGGCTGGAATTCGGCGGTGTCACCGAGTTCACGCTGCCGGCCGAGGGCGGCCTGGCCTTCTATGTCGAGCTTCCGGCCTTCCTGCTGCTCGGCCTCGTCTCGGGTCTCGTCGCGGCAGCGCTCATGCGCTCGGTCATCTTTGCCGAGGATGTCGGCAACAGCATGCAGCGGGCGCTGGGCATTCCCCGCTACCTGCGGCCGATGCTGGCAGGCGCGATGCTGGGAGCGATCGCGATTCCGTTCCCGCATATCATCGGGGTCGGGTATGAGACCACGACGGCCGCGCTGACCGGGCAGATCGGTCTTGGCGTCGCGGTTCTCTACGCGGTCGTCAAGGTGGTTGCGGTCGCAATTACCCTCGGCGGTCGTATGGGCGGTGGCATGTTCTCGCCCGCACTGGTCGTGGGTGCGCTGACGGGCCTGGCCTTCGGGCTGATCGCGACCCGCGTATTGCCGGACGTTTCCGGCGCCGAAACCGTCTATGCGCTGGCCGGAATGGGGGCGGTGGCCGCCGCTGTTCTGGGTGCGCCGATCTCGACCACGCTCATCGTCTTTGAATTGACCGGGGATTGGCAGACCGGAATTGCCGTCATGACGGCGGTATCGCTGTCCACGGCGCTTGCCTCGCGTCTGGTCGACCACTCGTTTTTCCTGACCCAGCTTGAACGGCGCGGCGTCCATCTGGCGGCCGGACCACAGGCCTATCTGGGGGAAACCATCCGGTTGTCCGCCGTCCTGCGCGGCCCGGATCACCGCCGGGCTGCGCCCGAGGCAGCCTGCCGCGAGATGATCGGCGAGGGGGTGGTGCTGGGCGAAACCCAGACGCTGGACGCGGCGCTTCGTCTATTCGAGACGACGGGAGCGGATTTCATACCGGTGGTCCGGCGCAGGTCCGGCGAAGACGAATCGGAACTCGTGGGCGCTGTATTCCAGACCGATGCATTGCGCGCCTATTCCCGGGCGCTGGCCGACATCGCGGCGGAAGAACACAGCTGACCCGGAATTTTACGGACCGGCCTTAACTCTGCGAGAAAATATTGGGTTCAGAGGCGTTCGACCGTGACCTTGTCCGGATAGAAGGCAAGGTGGCCCGCGATGGCCTCCATTCCCTCTTTCGGGGTCTCGTAACTCCACGCGGCATCCGGGATCGGGCCGCTCTTGGCGATGATCGTGAAATATCTTGCCGCGCCCTTGTGCGGGCAGACTGTTTGTTTGGAACTGCGGTCGAGGAAGGCCATCGCGATGTCATCACGGGGAAAGTAGATCACCGGCGGATGGCTTCCTTCGCTGAGTTCCAGCGCCCGTTCGCTTTCGCCGATCACCGCACCGCCTGCACGCACCACCCAGGTGCCACCTGCATCCCTGATCCGGATATGCTCTGCCATCTCACACCTCTTGTTTCGCCCGTAGCGGGCAGCTTCACCGAACAGTCTTTCAGGATTGTGTCAGACCGGTTTTGTCGCCTTGGTGAGCCAGTCTCGTGCCGGAGCAGACACGCGCGGGCCGATCCGCTCCGCCACCTCGGCGTGATAGGCATTGAGCCATGTTCGCTCTGCTGTGGTCAAGGCTCCTACGTCGGTCAGCCGCGTGTCAAGCGGGGCAAAGGTCAACGTCCGGAATTGCAGCATCTCGCGGTGATCGTCGCCGCCGGGCAGGGAAGGGGCCTCTTCGACGAGAACCAGGTTCTCGATCCGGATACCGAAGGCCCCCTCGCGGTAATAGCCCGGTTCGTTCGACAGGATCATGCCCGGTTCCAGCACCACATCGCCCGCCCGCGAGAGGCGTTGCGGCCCCTCGTGCACCGACAAGTAACAGCCGACACCATGACCGGTTCCGTGATCGAAATCCTGTCCGGCAAGCCACAGGTTGTAGCGCGCTATGGCATCGAGATGCTGGCCCGCAACACCTTTGGGCCACCGCAGACGCGAAATCGCGATCATGCCCTGCAAAACGCGGGTGAAGGCGGATTTCGCCTCGGGATCGGCCGGGCCGATGGAGATTGTGCGGGTGATGTCGGTCGTGCCGTTGATGTACTGGCCGCCGGAATCGACGACCACGATCTCTCCCGGCCGCAATGGCCGGTTGGTCTTCTCGGTCACGCGGTAATGCATGATCGCACCATTCGGGCCGGTGCCGCAGATCGTCTCGAAGCTGATCTCCTTCAGCTGGTTCGTCGCCCGCCGGAAACCTTCCAGAGCGCGCACCACGTCGATCTCTGTCAGCCCGCCCCCGGGAAGTTCGGCGTCAAGCCAGGCGAGGAATTCGACCATCGCCGCGCCGTCCGTCAGATGGGCCTCTTCCATCCCGGCGATTTCGGCGGCGTTCTTCTTCGCCTTGGGCAGAAGGCAGGGATCCGCACCCCAGTCGATGGCGATATTCGCGTCCTCCAGCTCCCGGGCGACTTGCAGCGGCGCGGTTGCGCGGTCGACACGGACGGGGCCGGTGAGGGTCCGAAGCGCGGCAGCAAAGGCCGATGGCGGGCGCAGCGTCACATCGGGGCCGAGATGCGCCCGGACCGCGTCCGACAGCTTTTCGGGCGCGATGAACAAGGTAAGCCGCCCGGTTGCGTGCAGGATCGCGAATGCCTGCACGACCGGATTGCGTTCGATGTCCGCGCCGCGAATGTTCAGAAGCCATGAAATCGAGTCGGGCAAAGTCAGCACGACAGCGTCCTGCCCGGCGGCGGATAGCTCGGCACCGATGCGGATGCGCTTGGCCTCGGCGCTTTCGCCCGCAAGCTCCAGCGGCTGGATGGCGACCGGCCCTTTCGGCGGTGCGGGCTGTTCGGCCCAGATCGCGTCGACGAGGTTGCGTTCGGGACAGATCTCGATACCGCTGCCCGCCAGAGACGCATCGAGGTCCGAGATTTCCTTCTGCGTATGCAGCCAGGGGTCGAATCCGATCCGGCCGCCTTTTTTCATCTGTTCTTTCAGCCAGGTGCCGGGTTTTACATCGGGCCATGGCACTGGCGTGAAATGCGCCAGATCAACCTGCGCCTTGACCTGGGTCCGGTAGCGGCCGTCGATGAACACCCCCGCGATCCTCGGCAGGACGATGCAGAACCCTGCGGAGCCCGTGAAGCCTGTCAGCCAGGCAAGGCGCTCGTCCGCCGGGGCCACATATTCTCCCTGATGAACATCGGCGCGCGGCACGATGAACCCGTCGAGCCCCGCCTTCGCAATCTCGTCCCTGAGCGCGGCGAGCCGGGGCGGACCCTGTTCGGGGCGGGCAGTCGATTCGAAGCTCTGGAACATGGGGCACCCCGCTGCGGCTCTGCCCCTGGGGGCCGGAACGCTCCTTCCTAGCAACAGAGCGCCCCGGCGGGCAAGCGGGGTCGGGCGGGCGAATGCCAATCAGGGCAGAAGCCGGAGCGACGGCAGGACCAGAGCGGCCGGACCCAACAGCAGCGATCCGAGCACCGCGATCCGGGCATAGTTGACATCACGCATTGCGATATGGTCCCTCCACGCCGCGCGAAATCCCGGCAACGGTTCCGACCGCCGGTAAGCCAGGGCGGGATAGAGAAAGGCCGCTAAGAAAAGCAGAAGCCAGCCTATGGCGACGATCAGGAAGAACGGATGGTCAAGCCGCCCGGAAAGGGGCGATGCCGGACCGCGCAGGAGGTCGTGGGCGAAAAAGGCCCCCCGCGTCATTGTGACGACCATCACCAGATCGAGGACGAGCCGCCCCGGACCGTAGCGCAGGCGATCGAGTATCCTGTCAAACATCCCGTAAGCCAGAAAAACCGCGCCGATCACCCCAGCCGCGAACCAGTCGACGATAAGGATGACGTCGGTCAATCTCGGCGTGTCTGCCTTCAGGGCTGCAAGAGCTGCGTCCGTGGTCAACAGGCAGAGCGTGATCATCAGGACACCCGTCCCGAACTGCACCAGATAGCACAGGAACGCTTCAATCCATCGCAGCAGGATATAGGCCGGATGCGGCATCTGATGGTTCGTGCAGGTGTTGATTCGACCTTAGGGTAAGGCCTCATCCTCCACAAAACGTTAACGAAATCGTCTGCGTCAGCCGGCCTTGCGCATCCCCATGACGCGGGCGCGTGCCCGCGGATCGCTGTCGAAGAGGCTCGCCAGTTGTTCGGTCATCGCGCCCGCAAGCTGTTCGACGTCCGTGATCGTGACCGCGCGCTGGTAATAGCGGGTCACGTCATGGCCGATGCCGATGGCGATCAATTCCACGGCCTTGCGCCTTTCCACCATCGCGATCACGTCCCGCAGGTGTTTTTCCAGATAATTCGCGGGGTTGACGGACAATGTTGAGTCGTCCACCGGCGCCCCGTCGGAAATCACCATCAGGATCTTGCGCTGTTCGGGCCGCCCGATCATCCGCCGATGCGCCCATTCCAGCGCCTCGCCGTCGATGTTTTCCTTCAGAAGGCCCTCTTTCATCATCAGCCCCAGATTGGGCCGGGCCCGGCGCCAAGGCGCGTCGGCGCCCTTGTAGATGATGTGACGCAGGTCATTCAGCCGCCCCGGCTGCTGTTCGCGCCCCGCCGCCAGCCAGCGTTCGCGCGCTTGACCGCCCTTCCAGGCGCGGGTCGTGAAGCCAAGGATCTCGACCTTGACCTGGCAGCGTTCCAGCGTGCGGGCCAGAACATCGGCGCAGATCGCGGCGATGGAGATCGGTCGGCCCCGCATCGATCCGGAATTGTCGAGAAGCAGGGTCACGCAGGTGTCGCGGAACTCCATGTCCTTCTCGACCTTGAAGCTGAGGGGCGTCGTCGGGTTCGCCACAACGCGCGCCAACCGGCCCGCATCCAGAATGCCTTCCTCGCGGTCAAACTCCCAACTGCGGTTCTGCTGCGCCTGCAAGCGGCGCTGCAGCTTGTTGGCCAGCCGCGAAACGGCCCCCTTCAGTGGTTCCAACTGCTGGTCGAGATAGGCGCGAAGCCGCTCCAGCTCTGCCGGCTCAGCCAGTTCCTCGGCCTTGATTTCCTCATCGAAATCCGTGGTATAGACCGCATAGTTCGGGTCGGCGTCGGAATAGGGGGCAGGGGGCGGCGGCTCCAGTGGCGCCTCGCCCTCGGGCATCTCGGCCTCTTCGCCGTCCTCCATCTCGGCCATCTCATCCATGGAGACTTCGGCCTGGGACTGGTCGTCCTGGTCATCCTGGGATTGCTCGGGGCTCGCCTCAGATTCCTCGGACTGGTCGT
>JAUIDM010000298.1 GCA_030428915.1 Alphaproteobacteria bacterium
GTTGCTGAACGCGCGATGGGTGCGTCCTCCGCGCGCATCCTCTTCCGGCACCTTCTGCCAAACGTGGTCGGCCCCCTGGTCATCCTTCTGTCGATGGACGTGCCCGTCGTCATCATGCTGGAGGCAGGGCTCTCCTATCTCAATCTTGGCGTCCGGCCGCCGACGCCGTCCTGGGGCAACATACTCTACGATGGCTACACCTCGATCCGCTCTGCGCCTTACATGGTGCTGATCGCGGGCCTGCCGCTGGTTCTGTCCACACTCGGCTTCACCTTCCTTGGCGAAGGACTGCGCGATGCGCTTGACCCCAAGCTCAGACGGGGGGGCGCCAGATGAACGAAGCGGTCCTGTCGGTCGAGAATCTGTCGCTAAGCTACCGTGTGCCCGGCGGCAGGGTCGCGGCGCTGCGTGCCGTAAGCCTTTCGGTAAGGCAGGGTGAGGTTCTGGGGATCGCGGGTGAAAGCGGATGTGGCAAGTCGACACTCGCGGCCGCGATGGTCGACCTTCTGGGGGCCAATGCCGAAGTGACTTCGGGTGCGGTCCACCTGAAGGGCCGCGACATCCTCGCCCTTCCACCGGCAGAACGGCGGCGGCTGCGGGGACGAGAGATTGCGATGGTGTTTCAGGACCCGATGACCGCCTTCTGCCCGGTCCTGACTGTCGGCGCCCAGCTTGTCGATTTTCAGTTCAACCTCGACGGCGTGCCGGGGCGCGAAAAGTGGACGCGTGCGCGCGACATGCTGAGCCGGGTCGGGCTGTCGGACCCCGAACTTGCCATGGGCCGGTTTCCACATGAATTGTCGGGCGGCATGCGCCAGCGCGCGGCCATTGCGGCTGCGCTTCTGATGCGGCCTGCGGTCCTGATCGCGGACGAACCGACAACCGCGCTGGACGTGACGATGGAAGCCCAGATCGTCCACCTTCTGCGCGAGCTTCAGGCGGACTATCGCTGTGCCATCGTCATCGTCACGCATCACCTTGGCGTGATTGCTGAACTGTGCGACCGCGTGGCCGTCATGTATGCGGGCGAGGTCGTCGAAGAAGCGCCGGTCGACGCGCTCTACCACGATCCGCGTCACCCCTATACGCGCGCCCTTCTGGCTTGCGATCCGGCACGGATAGAGGCGGAGACGGGAAGGCTTCCAGCGATCGGCGGGCGGCTGCCGGACCTTTCCGCCCCGCCGCCCGGTTGTGCCTTTGCCGCCCGCTGCACCCTGGCGACGGACAAATGCCGCACGGTTCCGCCGCCGTGTGTGGCGCTCGGCCCGGAACGCCGCGCACTTTGCCACGAGGTGGCGCCGTGACCGCGCTTCTGTCGATCCGGGATGTCCGCGTGGATCTGGCGTCCGGCGGCTGGTTTGGCGGCGCGGTGCCGCTGAACATCCTTGCAGGCGTCACGATGGACCTCATGCCGGGAGAGACGCTGGGGCTTGTCGGCGAAAGCGGATCGGGCAAGACGACGCTGGCCCGCGCGGTGCTGGGATTGCAGCCCATCAGCGGCGGCGAGGTGCGGTTCGATGGCAAGAACCTGACCCGCCCCTCCGATTTTCGGGCGATCCGGCGGCGGACGGCGCTGATGTTCCAGGACGCGACGGCTTCGCTGTCACCCCGCATGGCGGTGGGTGAGGCGGTGACCGAGCCCTTCGCGATCCACGGTATCGCGGTGAAGAACCGCCACGACAAGGCTGCCGAACTCCTCGCCGAGGTCGGTCTGCCGCCCGAAATGGCCGCGCGCTATCCACATGAACTGTCGGGCGGGCAGGCACGGCGAGTGGGCGTGGCGCGGGCACTGGCCCTGAAACCGTCGCTGGTGATCGCCGATGAGCCGACGGCGGGCCTGGACGTCTCGGTGCAGGCGGAAATCCTGAACCTCATGGCCGATCTCAAGGATCGTCACGGGCTGAGCTATCTGATCATCACCCATAACCTGGCGCTGGTGCGGCACGTGGCAGACCGCGTCGCCGTTCTCTATCTCGGGCGGCTGGTGGAAACCGGTCCCACCCGCGCAATCTTCGCCGATCCACGTCATCCCTATACACGAAGCCTGATCGCGGCAGAGCCGAAGCCGGACCCGCGCAAGCGCCGCGCCGATCTGGCGATCCGAGGCGAGATTCCAAGCATCCTGCGCCGACCGGCCGGCTGCGAATTCCATACGCGCTGTCCCTTGGCCGGGGACATCTGCCGCATGATGCCGCCCGAGCTTAAAGAGCTTGGTCGTGGCCGGGCGGCGCGCTGCCACTTCGCTGACGCTATAACAGAGGGAGGAAGACATGAACTGGAACACTGACAGACGGCAATTCCTGAAACTGGCCGGTACCGGTCTGGCTGCTGCTGCCGCCACGCCGCATTTTGCCTGGGCAGCCGAGGGCGACACGCTTCGCATCCGCGTGACCTCGGATTTCCAGGTGCTCGACCCCTGGGGGATCATCGGGGAACTCGACGAGATCATCCCGCGCTGCACGCAGGTTTCGCTTGTCCGGATGGGCGATATGCGGGACGGAAACCAGTGGGAGCTTTATGCCGCCGAGAAACTCGAATGGCTCGACGGTACGCGGCTGGCCTTTACCTTGCGCGACGGTCTCGTCTGGACCGGCGACTATGGTCCGGTCACGGCGCATGACGTCAAGTTCTCCTACGAGCGCATCGCGGGGTCAGACAGCGCATGGGCCTATCAGTTCGAGAAGCTGAAGGAGGTCGAGGTCATCGATGATCGCAATGGCGTCATTCACCTGACCGAAGCCTTCGCGCCATTCGTCGTCATCGCGATGCCCTATTATGGCGGTCACATCGTCTGCAAGGCGGCTGTCGAGGCGGTGGGCGGCCAGTACACGACCGAGATTCCGGCCCAGTGCGGCCCCTACCTGCTCGGCAGTTGGGAACAGCAGCAGAAGGTGACGCTGGTCACGAACCCTGCATGGGCGGGCGAGAAGCCTGCCTTCGCGACGGTCGAGATCTACATCGTCACCGATGACCAGGCGGCCCAGCTGGCATATGAGGCCGACGCCTTCGACTACACGCGCCTCGCGCCCGGCGCCGTCAAGCAGCTTAAGGACGCGATGCCCGCTGGCGCTGCGCTGATCGAGGCGGAGTCGACCCGTTATGTCTGGCTGACCGTCAACCAGAACGCTGAACCGCTGAAAGACATCCGCGTGCGGCAGGCGATCCAGTATGCCTATGACAGCGACGCGGTGCTTCAGGGTGCCTATGACGGGCTCGTCAGCCGTTCGGCGGGCGTCGTCCAGCCCGGCACAGCCTTCGCGCGCGAGAAGAACATCATCGACACGCGTGATGTCGAAAAGGCAAAGGCGCTCTTGGCCGAGGCCGGGGCGGAGGGGCTGACGCTGAACCTTGTGACACAGACGGATTCGACCTCGCAGACAATCGCGCAGATCATCCAGGCGAGCCTGGCAGAGGCCGGGATCACCGTCGTCATCCAGCCGACCGAGGATGCCGCCTATTGGGCCTTGGGTGACAAGACGGCGGGGGACGACTATCTCTCGCTGGAACTCGTCCTGCAAAACTTCGCAGGCGGTGTGGACCCGACCGAGAACCTGGTCTGGTTCCGCCCTGACCAGATCGGCGTCTATAACTGGGCCTTTTTCGACAGCGCCGAGTATGAGGATCTGTATCAGAAATCGCTGGTTGAGCAGGATACCGAGAAACGACGGGCGATGTTCAACCGGATGGAGGACCTGATGGAGATGTCCGGGGGCTTCGTCTTCATCTGCTTCGAACCTCTTGTGGCGATCCACGATTCAAACATCAGCCCGGTCATCCTTTCCGACGGGCACCCTGATCCGGTAAGGTTCACCCGCACCTGACCTGATGGCGGCGCCCCTAACCGGGTGCCGCCATGACCTGGGGGATTGTAATGGAGCAGAAATCACAGGCGCCGAAATTTGTGCGCCTGACCGGAGAGGAGCGGCGCGCCCTGCTGATCGAGGCGGGTCTTGCCTGCATGGCGCGGGGCGGCATCCAGGAATTCACGGTGGACAAGATCTGCGCCGAGGCAGGCGTGTCGCGCGGGCTCATCATCCATCATTTCGGATCGATGAACGCGCTCCTGACGGAGGTCTACGCGGCGATGTATGACGGCTCGACCAAGCTCTCCCGCGAGCTCGCCCCGGGAGAAACGCGGCTGGCCGCCCTTCTCGATGCATTCTTCGCACCCGAGGTATTCAACCGCGAGGCTTTCAACATCTGGCTTACCCTCTGGGGGCAGATTTCGATAAACCCCGACCTCAGGGACGAGCATCGGGTGCTGTACTCGGATTATGTTCGTGATGTCGCAGCAGCGATCAGCGAGGTGGCGGTGGCAAATGGACGGGCAGTCGACGCCGATGCCTTGGCGCGCTCGCTTGTCTGCCTTGTCGACGGCCTGGGTATCCAGCATTGCGTCGAACCGGCGTCAATGAGTGCAGACGATGCGAAATCGGCCTGCCGGTCATTCCTGCAACCACATCTTGGCAATTTCTGAGTGCACCAGTCATCACATCAGGGATGTCTGCTGCGTTTAAGTGGTGCCAAATCGCAATTGTACGTCCCGTCGCCTTTCGAGGCAGGCCAACGACAATCGGAAACTTGTTTGTCAGAAGACGCCTAATGCGTCGTGAGAATGGGCGCACCATTGCGTTCGTATCTGCAGGGCCCTGATGCATCGCGAGGTCGACTCATTCTTGCGGTGACGATTGACCCGCGCCGTATCTAATGCCTCGGTCGGGCGAAGCCCGAGATCGGCTTTCTCAGGCGACGAAATCCCAAAGGCAGCGGCAATCCCGCAGCTTCGCATTCCCAGGATGGACGGCAGTACTGCGCGGTAAGGTGAGGACCGGCGTTGCTGACCAAAGGCACCTCTCCGCGCTTCCAGTGTCAGCGTATCACCCGAATTGGCATTCAGATTGATCTGGCCTTTAAAGCTTGGCCTTGCAGTTTATTCGTCTTCCGATTGTGCGAATTGTCGCGGATGTGCCGGTGAACAGCACAAAAGGGAGATGTAAAAGGCGGTTCCTTCAACACGGTGATCATCTGGCCATGCTGCTCAGCCTTGCGGTAGGCGTCTGAGGCGGCATGGGCTTGGGCCTGCGGGCCTGGAGCGCAGACTGAGACGCAAAAGCACCAAAACTGCCCTATCGGCTTAAACGCCGTCTTCTTTGACTCTGCCCGTTCAATCCGAATCCCGGTTTCGTTCTTCCGGTGTCGGGTAGGATGAGGACCATGTACGGCTGGCGATTTCTTCCTCGTTCCACCGAACCGCAAGGCGAGAACGCAAACCCAATCCCGATGAGGTCATCTCGGACTGAAGAACACAGTCGATTCTGGCTTCACCGTCGGGACGGGTGATC
>JAUIDM010000299.1 GCA_030428915.1 Alphaproteobacteria bacterium
ATTGCAGACCGGCGGAAACTTTGCGGCGTGGCCGACAGAAACCGTCTCCCGCCGAGCCAGATGCCCGCCGCCAGTAAAGGCGCCGCCAGAACGACGGTCATCATCGTGTCACGCGTCACCAAACCGTTGGCCCACATGAGCGGCAAGGCCACCATGTCGATCAGCGTGAGGTAGACGACCATCGTGGCGCGAAATATCGCGGCAGGAATGGGCTGCGCCGCCATGAAGGCCGCGACCGGCAATCCGCCCACCGCTGCGCCGTTGGCAAAGCCCGACACCAGGCCTACGCCCGCATAGCCGACCGGACCGATGGCCCGGTGCAGCGTCCAACCCGTCAGAAGGATCAGCGCCATGGCGAGGATTACCAACGAAATCGCGATCCGCGCGCGATCCTCGCCCACCCGGGCCAGAAGCGCGACCGATACCGGCATGACCAGAGCAGCTCCGGCGAGCATCGTCAGCACCCGGCGCCATTCGACCTTGCCGGCCAAACCGCGCGCCTGCAACAGCGTCATCGCGATTTCGGCGGTGACGACAACCGGCACCAGCAATACCGGATTTGTGGCCAGACCGGCAGCGGCCACGACGAGCGCAGAGAAGCCGAAGCCCGAATAGCCCCGGACAAAGGCCGCCGCGAAGAAAGCGAAGGCAAGCCACAGGCCCGCCCCCGCCCCCAGCTCGAACGGCAGCGTCATCACGCTCCCTTTTGCGGGCGCATGTCGGCGCGGTTGATGCCCGCCACCTTGACCGGCTTCTTCATCGCGTCACGGCGGAAGGGCTCGCCGAGTTCCTGGTTGATCATGGCCTCGATCAATGTGGTCTTGCCGTGCTTCATCTGGTCCTCGATCGCCTTGGCCAGCGCCGCGGTCAGTTCATCCTGCGTGCGGGCGACGACGCCCTGCAATCCGCAGGCCTTGGCGATTCCCGCATAGGAGACCTGTGTGTCGAGTTCGGTGCCGACGAAGTTGTCGTCATACCACAGCGTGGAATTGCGCTTTTCCGCGCCCCACTGGTAGTTGCGGAACACGATTTGCGTAACGGCGGGCCATTCCGGACGGCCGATGGCGGTCAGTTCGGTGACTGCGATGCCGAAGGCGCCGTCGCCCGAAAAGCCAACGACCGGCACGTCCGGGCGGCCTATCTTGGCACCAATGATAGACGGCAGGCCATAGCCGCACGGGCCGAAAAGGCCGGGTGCCAGATACTTTCGGCCCTCCTCGAACGACGGATAGGCATTGCCGATTGCGCAGTTGTTTCCGATATCCGAGGAGATGATCGCGTTCTTGGGAAGCGCCGCCTGAATGGCACGCCATGCCTTCCGGGGGCTCAGCCAGTCGGGCTTCGCGGCACGGGCACGTTCGTTCCAGGTGGTGCCCGGATCGTCCTGCTCGTGATCCATCGAGGTCAGTTCCTGCGCCCATGCCGACTTGGTCTTGGCAATCAGCGCCTTGCGGTCGTCGCGGCCCGCGTCGCCCGCGCTGTCCGAGAGCCGGTCCAGGATCGTCGTCGCGACCTTCCTGGCATCGCCGATGATACCCACAGTCACCTTCTTGGTCAGACCGATCCGGTTGGGGTTGATATCGACCTGGATGATGGCGGCATCTTTCGGCCAGTAGTCGATGCCATAACCCGGCAGCGTCGAGAAGGGGTTCAGACGGGTGCCAAGGGCCAGCACGACATCGGCCTTGGCAATGAGCTCCATCGCGGCCTTGGAGCCGTTATAGCCGAGCGGGCCGGCAAAGAGCGGGTGCGAGCCGGGGAAGGCGTCATTGTGCTGGTAGCCGACGCAAACCGGGGCCGAAAGCCGTTCAGCCAGCCTGATCGTGTCGCCAATGGCGCCCCCGAGAACGACGCCTGCACCATTGAGGATCACCGGGAATTTCGCGTTTGACAGAAGCTCGGCCGCCTGCGTCAGCGCGGCATCGCCGCCCGACGGGTGTTCGAACTCGACGATCTGTGGCAGATCGATGTCGATCACCTGTGTCCAGAAATCGCGCGGCACGTTGATCTGCGCGGGCGCGGAGGCGCGGCGCGCGTTCAGGATCACCCGGTTCAGCACCTCTGCAACACGGGTCGGGTCACGGACCTCTTCCTGATAGGCGACGCAGTCCGCGAACATGCGCATCTGCTCGATTTCCTGGAACCCGCCCTGCCCCATCGTCTTGTTGGCGGCCTGAGGCGTGACGAGAAGAAGCGGCGTGTGGTTCCAGTACGCGGTCTTCACGGCGGTGACGAAATTGGCAATGCCGGGCCCGTTCTGGGCGATCATCATCGACATCTTGCCGGTCGCGCGGGTGAAGCCGTCGGCCATCATCCCGCCCGAGCCCTCATGCGCGCAGTCCCAGAAGGTGATGCCTGCCTCGCCGAAGATGTCCGAGATCGGCATCATGGCCGATCCGATGATCCCGAACGCATGCTCGATGCCATGCATCTGGAGGGTTTTGACGAAGGCTTCTTCGGTGGTCATCTTCATGGCGGGTCTCCCTCAGTCGCAGCTTTTCGAAAGGGCCCAAGCGCCCCGGTCAGGTCGTTCATACGCCGGAGCCAAGCCAGCCCTGTAGGGCCAGTCACGCCACCTAGTTAGGTCCAGTTTTCGCCAGCGCATCGGCGATGATGCCGATCCCGTCGGGGATACGGGTCTGGGCGATCGACGAATAGGCGATGCGATAGTAGTTGCGCGGCGCCGTGCCGGGCGCAAAGAAGATGCGACCCGGTTCGATCAATACGCCGCTTGGCCGCAGTCGGGCCGCAAGCAGATCGGTGTCGACATGCGAGGGCGCCCGCATCCAGAAGCTCGACCCGCCGACGGCGCCCTGCCCCGCAATCTCCAGCCCGTGGGCGCGGATCGCCTCGTCCATCGTCGTGCGGCGGCGCTTGTAGGCCTGGTTCAGCCGGTTGATCAGCGCGTCGTAATGGCCAAGCGAAAGGAAATAGGCGACGGTGCGCTGAATATGGCCCGGCGCATGGCGCAGCATCGCGGCCCTGAGCGCGCGCGCCTCGCGGATGAAGGCCTCGGAGGCCACGATGTAGCCAAGCCGAAGGCCGGGAAAGAGCGATTTGGAGAACGAGCCGATATAGATCACCCGGCCCTCGCGATCGAGCGATTTCAGCGCGGGCGCAGCGGGCTTGAGGAATGACATCTCGAACTCGTAGTCGTCCTCGACGATCACGAAATCCTCGCGCCCGGCCCTCTCCAGCAGCGCCGTCCGGCGGTCGACGGGCATCGTCGCATTGGTCGGGCATTGATGGCTCGGCGTGGTGAAGAACACCTGTATTCCCTCAGGCACGGCATCCGGCGGCACCCCTTCGCTGTCCACATCGACGGGGCGGACGCGGGACCCGAGTTGGCCCAGGATCGCCCGCAGACCCGGATAGCAGGGGTTTTCCACCGCCGCCGTGCTGTCTTGCGTCAGAAGGATCTCGGCCGCCAGCCAGAGTGCGTTCTGCGCCCCCATCGTCAGCAGGATCTCTTCCGGCCGTGCACTGATGCCCCGGCGCGGCAGGATCGAACGCATGATGTATTCGATCAGCATCGGATCGTCGCGTTCGTAGAAGTCGGCTGTCAGGACCTCGAAATCGCGCTTGCCGAGGGCACGAAGCGCGCATTGCCGCCAGTTCTGGTGGTCGAAAAGCGTCGCATCGGCCTGGCCATAGATGAAGGGATAGGGATAGGACTGCCAGTCTTGCGGGCGGGCGAACAGTTCGTGCCGCGAAAAGCGACGGCCAATGATGCGTTCCCAGTCGACCGCATCGTCATGGGGCCCGGCCTCGAATGCGAAATGGGGCTGAATCGGCGCCGTCTCGGACACGTAATATCCAGACCGCCCGCGCGATGAGAGATAATCGCCCGAGACAAGCTCGGTATAGGCCAGCGTGACTGTAATCCGGCTGACGCCGAGATGACGGGCAAGACCGCGGCTCGACGGCATCTTCTCTCCGGGGCGGAAGCGGCCGCGCAGGATGCCGTCGGCAACCATCTGCTGGATCTGCTGTTGCAGCGTTCCGTTGAAACCGGGCGTCAGGAAGAACGCTTCGGCGGGGATCGACATGGCTGGCCTTATCCCGTCTTTGATCTGGATCTATGCCAGAATGCGGAAACGGGCGCCGCCGTCAAGACGCGCCCGCTCCTTCATCTGGTCCTGACGACCCCGGCGGGTCGGCCGACGCACAGCCCCGGCCGAAACCCGAAAACGCCTCAGCTGAAGACCTTGGTGAGGGCCTTGTCGATAGCCCCGGTAATCTGGTCGATATCGTCGGCGGTCGCGATCAGCGCCGGGCTGAGGCAGAGCGTGTTGTTGAAACCCGGCAGCGAGCGGTTGGTCGCGCCGATGATCACGCCCTGCGCCGCACAGTCGGCGACGACGGCCTGTACCTTCTTCTCGTCCACCGGCTCCTTCGTCTGGCGGTCGGCCACCAGTTCGGCGCCGCAGAACAGGCCCTTGCCGCGCACGTCACCAATCACCCGGTGCTTGTCCATCAGCGCGCGCAGATTGTTCATCGTACGCTCGCCCATCTTCAGGGTGTTTTCCAGAAGGCCTTCATCCTCGATGATCCGCATGTTCTCGATCGCCGCCGCCGGACCGGCGGTGCAGCCGCCGAAGGTGGAGATGTCGCGGAAGTAGTTCATCGGATCCGAAGCGTCGTCCTTGAACATGTTGAAGACCTCTTCGGTCGTCACCATGCAGGCGATGGCGGCATAGCCCGAGGCGACGCCCTTGGCCATGGTCACGAAATCCGGCTTGATGCCGAAATGCTGATAGCCGAACCAGGTGCCGGTGCGGCCGACGCCACAGACGACCTCGTCGATATGCAGAAGGATCTCGTACTTCTTGCAGATCTCCTGCACCCGCTCCCAGTAGCCCTCGGGCGGGGTGATGACGCCGCCGCCGGCGGTTACCGGCTCAAGGCAGAGCGCACCGACGGTATCGGGCCCCTCGCGAAGGATCACCTCCTCGATCGCATCGGCCGCACGCTCGCCGTAGTTCTCGACGTCCCACTGCTTTCGGTATTCCAGGCAATGCGGAACTTTTACGAAGCCCGGCACGAAGGGACCGTATTGCGCATTGCGCTCGTCCTGACCGCCTGCCGACATCGTCGCGATGGTCGCGCCGTGATAGTCGCGGTCGCGGTAGAGGATCTTGTGCTTCTTGCCGCCATAGCGCTTGTGGGCGATCTGGCGAATCATCTTGAAGGCCTTCTCGTTGGCCTCGGACCCAGAGTTCGTGTAGTAGACCCTGCTCATCCCCGGCATCTTCTCGATCAGCTTCTTGGCGAAGATCGATCCGGGCACGGAACCCGCCGAGTTGGCAAAATAGTTCACCTTGATCAGCTGGTC
>JAUIDM010000300.1 GCA_030428915.1 Alphaproteobacteria bacterium
CCGCGGCATCACATCGGGGGCGGTGAAATGAGGGTTCTGATTGCCGGTCTCGGGAACATGGGGCTCAGCCATGCGCTCGCCCACCATCACCATCCGGGGGCGAAGATCGTGGGCCTCGTGAACCGGTCGGGTGTCTGCGACCATCCCGACTTGGCCCCCTACCCCGTCTTTGACGATTTCACGCGCGCGCTTGCTACCGCCACGCCGGACCTTGCCGTCATCGCGACCTATTCTGACAGCCATGCGGATTTCGCGGTGGCGGCGATGGAGGCGGGCGCGCATGTCTTCGTCGAAAAGCCGCTGGCGACGACGGTCGCGGATGCGCGGCGGGTGGTCGATTGCGCGAAGGCCACTGGCCGCAAGCTCGTGGTGGGCTATATCCTGCGCCACCATCCCTCTTGGCAGCGCCTGATCGCCGAGGCACGGGCGCTCGGCGGGCCATATGTCTTTCGGCTGAACCTGAACCAGCAATCCACCGGCCCGACATGGGAGGTGCACAAGGCACTGATGGAAACGACGCCGCCCATCGTCGATTGCGGCGTCCATTATGTCGACGTGATGTGCCAGATCACCGATGCAAGGCCCGTGCGCGTGCATGGAATGGGCCTCCGCCTGTCCAATGAGATTGCCGAAAACATGTATAATTACGGACAGTTCCAGGTCGTATTTGAAGATGGGTCGGTCGGCTGGTACGAGGCCGGCTGGGGCCCGATGATGTCTGAGGTCGCCTATTTCGTGAAGGACGTGATCAGCCCGAACGGCGCCGTCTCCATCCTTTCGGGGATGCACCCCGAAAGCGACAGTGTCGAAGGCCATACCAAGGTCGGCAGTCTGCGCATCCACCGCACGGGCCAGGCCGACACCGATATCGACTTCACTGGCGAGCCCGGCCATCAGGCGCTTTGCGATGCTGAACAGGCCTTCGTTCTGCGCGCCATCACCCAAGATATCGACCTGACCCGCCATATGGAGGACGCCGTATCCTCCCTCGCCATCTGCCTTGCCGCGGACCAAAGCATCCGCACCGGCAAAGCCATCGAACTTTGAGGTGAAAATGACCGCGCTCAAGCTTGAAAAGATAAACAAATCCTTCGGCGAGGTACATGTCCTCAAGGATATCGATCTGGAAGTGACCGAAGGTGAGTTCATCGTCTTCGTGGGCCCGTCGGGCTGCGGCAAGTCCACATTGCTCAGGGTGATCGCGGGCCTCGAGGACGCGACCTCGGGCACGATCAGCATCGGTGGCAAGAATGTCACCACAACGCCGCCCGCCAAACGCGGCATCGCGATGGTGTTCCAGTCCTACGCGCTCTACCCCCATCTTGACGTCGCTGGGAACATGGCATTGGGCCTGAAACAGGCGGGCGAGGCGAAATCGGTGATTGCCGAGCGCACCGCGATGGCCGCAAAAATGCTGTCGCTTGAGGACTACCTGGAACGCCGCCCGGCCGAACTTTCGGGCGGTCAGCGCCAGCGGGTCGCAATCGGCCGCGCCATTGTGAGGAAGCCGGAGCTGTTCCTCTTCGACGAACCCTTGTCGAACCTCGACGCGGCGCTGCGCATGGCCACGCGGGTGGAGATCGCCCGGCTGCACCGCGAGCTCGGCGCCAGCATGATCTATGTCACCCATGACCAGACAGAGGCGATGACACTGGCCGACCGCATCGTCGTCCTGCGCGACGGTCGGGTCGAACAGATTGGCAGCCCGATGCAACTTTACAATGACCCGGACAATCAGTTCGTCGCTGGTTTCCTTGGCGCACCTTCGATGAACTTCCTGCCCGCCGGCGCCCTCCGCGCGAAAGGCGCCACGCTGGGCATTCGCCCGGAACACCTGAGCGTTTCGCCCGATGGACAGATCAAGGGCACCGTCACCCATGTCGAGCGGCTTGGCGGCGACACGAACCTACTTGTCGGCACCGAAACGGGCGACACCGTGACCGTCCGCCTTTTTGGTCAGCACGATCAGCGGGTCGGTCAACCCATTACGCTCTCCTACGACCCGACACATGCCTTCGCATTCGATGCGGACGGCCAGCGCATCCGCGGCTGAGCTTCCTGATTGTGACGATACCCCAGAGGTCCAGGGGGAGACAGCGCCCGCAGCATAAACTCAGGTCACAACGTCCGGACCAACACGCCCCGTCGCGGCGCGGATGGCGGCAAGTTCCTCCGCCGCGCGGATCATTGGTGCAAGTGCTTCCTGCACCTCTTCGTCCAGCCCCTCCGGACCGGCCGCATAGCGTTCGAGGTAGAGCCTGAGCGTCGCGCCCTCCGTCCCGGTGCCGGAAAGACGCAGGACGAGGCGGGAGCCGCCTTCGAATACGACGCGCAGACCCTGTCCGCGCGAAACCGAGCCATCGACCGGGTCGCTGTAGGCGAAATCGTCCGCAGACTGCACCACCATACCCTCCACCATCGTGCCGGGCAGGTCGCCGAGCCGTGCACGCAAGCCATCCATCACGCGGTTTGCCGTGTCCACCGGCAGCGCCTCATAATCGTGGCGGGAATAGTAGTTTCGGCCAAACCTGCGCCAGTGGCCGTTCAGAATTTCCCTAACGGTTTCCGTGCGTTCGGCGAGGATATTCAACCAAAGCAGAACGGCCCAAACACCATCTTTCTCGCGCACATGGTCCGATCCGGTACCAAAACTTTCCTCTCCGCACAGCGTCGCACGGCCTGCGTCGAGAAGATTGCCGAAAAACTTCCAACCCGTCGGCGTTTCATAGGCACCAATCCCCATGGCATCGGCCACAAGATCAGCGGCGCAGGAAGTGGGCATCGACCGTGCCACGCCCTTAAGCCCGGCCCTGTAGCCCGGCGCAAGGTGGGCATTGGCGGCCAACACGGCGAGACTGTCGGAGGGCGAGACATACACACCCTGCCCCACGACCATGTTGCGATCGCCGTCCCCGTCCGACGCCGCGCCGAAATCGGGGGCATCCTCCCCGAACATCTCGTCCATCAACTCATGCGCCCAGGTCGGGTTCGGATCGGGATGCATGCCACCGAAATCCGGCAACGGATCAGCGTGAACAACCGTGCCCGGCGCGGCGCCCAGTCGGCCCTCGATGATTTCCTTCGCATAGGGTCCCGTCACCGCGCACATCGCGTCGAACCGCATGCGAAAGCCGCCTGAGAACATCGTACGGATCTTCGGGAAGTCGAATAGACCTTCCATGAGCCGCGCATAATCCGCTACGGGATCAATGACGGAAACCTCCATTGATCCAACATGTTGCATCCCGATCCTCGACAAATCGACATCGGGTTCATCGGCAATCCAGTAGGCGCCGATCTGGCGGCTGCGGGCAAAGATCGCCTCTGTCACCGCCTCGGACGCAGGCCCGCCATTCGGGCCATTGAATTTGACCCCGAAATCCTCATCAGGCCCGCCGGGATTGTGCGAGGCCGACAGGACAATGCCGCCATCGGTGCCGTTCAGCCGGATCAGGTGTGAAGCAGCGGGCGTCGAGAGGATTGCCCCCTGCCCGATGATCACGCGTTCGGCTCCGTTGGCGGCGGCCATCTTCAGGATGATCTGGGCTGCCTCGGCGTTGAAATAACGCCCGTCGCCGCCCAACACATAGGTCCGGCCTTGCGCGCCGCCTGTTGCGTCGAAGATCGACTGAATGAAGTTTTCCAGATAACCCTCTGACATAAAGACTTTCGTCTTTTTGCGAAGGCCCGAGGTTCCCGGCTTTTGCCCCTCGATCGGGTTCGTGGTCACACGCATCGAAGCTCCATCACCCGTTACATCAGGCTCGTCACCCACAGGATCGTCGCATCCTCGGGCGAAAGAGAAATCACGTTGTGGCCCATCGACGCATCGTAGTAGGCGCTGTCGCCGCGGCGCAGATCGACGGGTTCATAAAACTCGGTATAAAGCCGCGCGACGCCGGTCAGGACATAGAGGAACTCCTCGCCGTCATGGCGCACCCAGCCGTCAAACTCCTCGACCGATCGGGCCCGGATGCGCGCAGTGTATGGCAACATCTGCTTGGCCTTGAGCGCCCCCGCCAGCAGGCGATGTTCATAGGTCGCCGTTGCATGGCCCTGGCCCTCGCCCGACTTGGTTACGGCCATCCGGCCGGAAACCTGCCCCTTCGATGGCGGCGTGAACAGTTGCGGAACCGAGATCGCCAGCCCCTCGGCCAACTTCTTCAATGCCTCGTAAGTGGGCGACATCTGTCCGTTTTCGATTTTCGAGAGTGTCGACCGTGCAAGCCCCGCCTGCCCTGCCGCCTGTTCCAACGTCCAGCCGCGTTCCTTGCGCAACTCCCGCACTCTCAGGCCAAGGTTGAGCGGCTCGGCGCGTTCCGTCTCCGCCCCGTCGGCGCGGGCGATGCGGATGATTCCCGTCGGATCGATATCGCTCATCTGTTCATCTCGATAGACATGGCCCTGCATTAACGCCATTCGGGCCATGCTTGCAACGCCCCGCCCCAAAGCGTAGCGAGGGGCATGCTTTCCGTGACCAATCCTGCCCCCGGTCCCGCCTGTCCCGCGCCTTTCAATCTGGCGCGCCATGTGATGGCGCATGCTGCGGAACGTCCCGACCACATCGCTTTGCAGATCCTTCGGGCGAACGGGGCGGAACGCTGGAGCTACGGACGGCTTGAGGCAGTGGTGCGGGGCGTGGCGACCGGCCTCCTCCGGGCAGGTCTTGGGCCCGGCGACCGGGTGATGCTGCGGCTAGGGAATGGCGTGGCCTTCCCCCTGGCCTTTCTCGGCGCCGTAACAGCGGGGCTGATCCCGGTGCCGACTGCCGCCGGACTGACCCCGGGTGAGGTGGCGCGCCTTTGCGCCATCGTCCGTCCCGCCCTGATCGTTGCGGGCGCGAATGCCGCGTTGCCTGATGAACTGCCCTGCCCGGTTCTGGCAGAAGCCGAACTGCGCGCGTTTGAAACCCTGCCGCGTGCCACCTTCGCCATGGGGGATCCCGGCCGGCTGGCCTATATCGTGTTTACCTCCGGCACGTCGGGCCGCCCGCGGGCCGTCGTCCATGCCCATCGCGCCGTGTGGGCGCGACGCATGATGGCCGAAGGTTGGACTGGCATCGGGCCCGAGGACCGGCTGCTGCATGCAGGCGCGCTGAACTGGACCTACACACTGGGTACCGGGCTGTTCGATCCCTGGGCGGCAGGGGCGACCGCGCTGATTCCGGCCGAAGGTGTTGCGGCAGAGATGTTGCCGCTTTTGGCCAAACGCTTCGACGCAACCATATTTGCTGCGGTTCCGGGCGTTTACCGGAAGATCCTCAAATCGGGTCAACGGCTGAACCTGCCGCGCCTGCGTCACGGCCTGTCCGCGGGCGAAAAGCTGCC
>JAUIDM010000301.1 GCA_030428915.1 Alphaproteobacteria bacterium
TGCCGCTCACATGACGATCACCGAGGATTATGACCCTTCCCTGCCGCCCACCAGCGGTGATGCCGACCAGTTGCTGCAGGTGGTGCTGAACCTGCTGAAGAACGCGGCCGAAGCGGCGAAGGGGGCCGCGGGCACGATCCGGCTGCACACCTATTACGACCACGGGCTGCGCCTTCGCCGTGCCGATGGCGGCGGCGTGTCGTTGCCGCTCCAGATAGAAGTCACCGATGACGGGCCGGGCATTCCGCCTGACCTTGCCGGCGATATCTTCGACCCTTTCGTCTCGGGGCGCGAGAATGGAACCGGTCTCGGGCTCGCGCTCGTTTCAAAAATCGTTGCCGATCACGGCGGCTGGATCACGGCGGACTCGGTGCCGGGCCGTACGACGTTCCGCCTGTCCCTGCCCGTTGCGCCGAAGCCTGAGGAGTCACCCTGATGGATGGAACCGTCCTTGTCGCAGATGACGACCGAACGATCCGCACCGTGCTGACCCAGGCGCTGACCCGGGCGGGCTGCAAGGTGCACGCAACTTCGTCCATGGTCACGCTGATGCGCTGGGTGGAGGAAGGTAAGGGCGATCTGGTTATTTCGGACGTGGTCATGCCCGACGGCAACGGGATCGAGGCGCTGCCAAAGATCGCTGCCGAACGGCCCGGCCTGCCGGTGATCGTGATCTCGGCCCAAAACACGATCATGACCGCGATCCAGGCAGCGGAAGCGGAAGCATATGATTACCTTCCGAAACCGTTCGACCTGCCTGATCTGATGAAGCGGGCAGCCCGCGCGTTGAGTCAGAAGCGGCGGGCCGCCACGCCCGAGCCCCCACCGCGTGAAGGTGCCGACGATCTGCCGCTCGTCGGCCGGACCCCGGCGATGCAGGCGCTTTACCGGCTGGTGGCGCGGGTAATGAATGCCGATCTGCCGGTGCTTGTCACAGGGGAATCCGGGGCTGGAAAGTCTCTGGTCGCCCGTGCGATCCATGATTTTTCGGACCGGCGCACGCTGCCCTTTGTCATCGTGCAGGCGGCGGATCTGCAGGGGCTGGATGGGCCGTCGTCGGTCCTGTCGCGGGCGCGGGGCGGAACCATCGTCTTTGATGAGATCGGCGATTTCGACACCGAGGCTCAGGGCCGGATCGTGCGCATGCTCGATGCGCTGCCCGCTACTGCCCCACGCATCCTCGCCACCAGCCAGCGGGATCTGGCCGCCGCGATTGAGGCAGGCAGCTTCCGCGAGGATCTGTTCTACCGGATCGGCGGGGTTACGCTGTCGGTTCCGCCGCTCAGGGACCGGGTGGAGGATATTCCCCTTCTGGCCGAACATTTGCTCGTCCGGGCGGAACGGGACGGATTGCCCGCTAGGCGTATAATGTCCGATGCGATGGCGCTGATCCGCGCCTATCGCTGGCCGGGCAATGTGCGTCAGCTGGAAAATACACTGAGACGCCTAGCCGTGACCGCGCAGGAGCCGGAGATCACGCGGGCCGAGGTTGAGGTGGCGCTTGGCGGCACACCCGCGCCGCTGCCGCGCAGCGACGCGTCCGAGCCGGCCGAACGGCTGTCCGCATCCATTGCCCGCCACTTGCAGCGCTATTTCGACCTGCATGGCGACGGGTTGCCGCCGCCCGGACTCTACGACCGAATCTTGAAAGAGATGGAACTGCCCCTGATCGAGATCGCGCTGGACGCGACTGGGGGAAATCAGGCCAGATGCGCCGATCTTCTGGGCATAAACCGCAATACTTTGCGCAAGAAGATCACTGACCTAGATATCCGCGTGACACGGCGTCGTAAGTTGATGTAAAACAGCAACACAAACCGTGGCCCATCTGCGTCAGCAGGTGCAAGGATCACGATATATCGGCGACGGCCGCAACAGCGGCGCAAGATCAGGGGCGAGCCTCGTGCAGGGCTTAGCGCGCAGCGCATCATGGGAACGCTTTACGCGGTTGCGACGGCAACGGCGTTTTCAGAACATCGTTACGGCGGGACTGGTCATTCTGGGCCCCATTCTGGCGCTGGCAACGTTCGCGGCGCTCGGCCCCTTTGGACAAGGCGCCGAGTCGGGTTCGCTGCGGCTGATCCTTCTCGCGGACCTCGTCTATTTCCTCGCGCTGGGCGGCATGGTTCTGGCGCGGCTCGCCAGCATGGTGGCGGCGCGGCGCGCAAAATCGGCCGGCTCGCGGCTGCATATGCGGCTGACGGGTGTGTTTGCGGGTATCGCGCTGGTACCGACAATTCTGGTTGCGATCTTTGCCGGCCTCACGGTGAATATCGGCCTTGAGGGTTGGTTTTCCGACCGGGTACGGGGCGTTGTCGGCACCTCGCTGACCGCAGCAGAAGCCTACCAGGATGAACACCGTCGGGACCTTGTCACCGACGCGACGGTCCTTGCGGATTTCCTCAATCGCACCCGCGAGGCCACGTTCTTTCTGTCCGACAGCGATCTCAGGCAGCTTCTGACCCAGGGCCAGACCCAGATCCAGCGCGGGCTCAGGGAAGCCTATGTCATCGACGGCGCGGGCGAGATACGGGCGCGGGGCGAACGCTCCTATCTGTTCGATTTCGAGCGTCCCGCAGAGGACGAGATCATACGCGCCCGGTCCGGCGAAACGGTGCTGATAGAGGATTGGTCCAATAACGAATTCCGCGCGTTGATCGCCTTGCCGGCATTCGCGGACCGACTTCTCTATGTCAGTCGCAACGTGGACGGCCAGATTCTCAACCTGCTGGATGAGACCCGGGCGACCGTGGCCCTGTACCAGCAGCTGGAGGCGTCGCGGGGACGGGTACTGTTCGAATTCGGTCTTGTCTATGTCGGCTTCGCCCTGCTCCTCGTCCTGGCGGCGATATGGATGGGGCTGTGGTTCGCCGAGCGCCTGTCCCGCCCGGTGGGACGGTTGGCCGGCGCGGCGCAGCGGGTGGGTGCGGGCGATCTGGAAGTGCAGGTCGTCGAAGAGACCGGCGACGATGAGATCGCCATGCTGGGCCGCGTCTTCAACCAGATGACGCGGCAACTCAATACCCAGCGGCAGGCGTTGATGGACAGTCACCGGGCGACCGAACGGCGGCGGCGGCTGTTCGACTCGGTTCTGTCCTCTGTCACGTCCGGTGTGATCGGCCTCGACGCAGAGGGCGACGTCGATTTCCTCAACCGCGCCGCGACGCGGCTGCTGGGTCTGGACGAGGCGTCAGACCACGACCGTCCGCTGGCCGAGGCGGTGCCCGAATTCGCCGCACTCTTCGACCGTCTGCGCGACGGGATCGGCGAGGTCGCGCAGGAGGAGATCAAGATCAGTCGCGAGGGGCGGCTGGAAAGCCTGCTTGTTCGTATGGCGATCCGGCGCAACGCCGAAGGGCGACTTGAGGGTTACGTGGTCGCCTTCGACGATGTGACAGAGCTTGTCAGCGCACAGCGCATGGCCGCCTGGGGCGATGTCGCTCGCCGAATTGCACATGAGATCAAGAATCCGCTGACACCGATCCAGCTTTCGGCCGAACGTATCCGCCGCAAGTTTACCGGTCTTGTCGGCGAGGAAGCTCCAAATCTCGAACAGATGACGGATGTCATCGTCCGCCAGACCGGCGATCTGCGCCGCATCGTCGATGAGTTCTCCAAATTTGCGCGTATGCCGGAACCCGACCGGCGCGACCACGATCTAACCAAGCTCATGCGCGATGCGGTGACGTTGCAGGAGGGCGCGTTGCACGGGGCGCGTCTGACCTCTGATCTGCCGCAGGACCCGGTCATGGTCGAGCTGGATGCGACGATGATCTCGCAGGCGGTGACGAACCTGATCAAGAACGGCGGGGAGGCAATTGAAAGCCTGATCGAGGCGGGCGCTCCCGAGGGCTACATGCCCGAGGTCCGTGTCGCGCTGGTTGTGGCTGCGGATCTGGTGACGATCCGCATCGCCGATAACGGCATTGGCCTGCCAGAAGATCGGGCGCGGCTTTTCGAACCTTACGTGACGACGCGAGAGAAGGGCACCGGGCTTGGCCTCTCCATCGTCAAGAAGATCATCGAGGAACATGGCGGCACGCTCATCCTGACCGATGCCGAGCCATTTGAAGAGGGCGCCCATAGAGGCGCGATGGCCGAGATTCGCCTGCCGAGGGCGAAGGCTGGGCGAGGGCAGAAAGAAAGGGCCGAACAGACGGCCGGAGGTGACAGATGAACGACATTCTGATTGTTGATGACGAACGCGATATCCGCGAATTGATCTCGGACATCCTGAAGGATGAGGGTTTCACAACACGGCTTGCATCCAATTCGGACGAATGCATGGCAGAAATCAATGCCGAGCCGCCGTCGCTGATGGTGCTCGATATCTGGCTGAAGGACAGCCGGATGGATGGGATCGACATTCTAAAGACGGTGAAGCGCGACAATCCTGACGTGCCGATCATCATCATTTCCGGTCACGGCAACATCGAGATTGCAGTCGCCGCGATCAAGCAGGGCGCCTATGATTTCATCGAAAAGCCCTTCAACATCGACCAGTTGACCGTGGTCATCTCGCGGGCGATGGAAACCTCGCGGCTCAGACGCGAAAACGCCTCGCTCCGCCGTCGCGAAGTGACGTCCTCCGACATGATCGGCTCAAGTCACGCCTTCCGCGCGTTGAAAGCCCAGCTCGACAAGGTGACGAAGTCGAACGGGCGCGTGATGCTGACCGGTCAACCCGGATCGGGCAAGGAGGTCGCGGCGCGCTACATCCATGTCAATTCGAACCGGGCAAGCGGGCCCTTCGTGACGGTCGCCTCGGCTGCCATCGAACCCGAGCGGATGGAGGAGGTTTTGTTCGGTCGCGAGACCGCGGAACGGGGCGTGGAGAAGGGGCTGCTGGAACAGGCCCATGGTGGTGTGGTCTATTTCGACGAGGTCGCGGACATGCCACTCGGCACCCAGTCGAAGATACTGCGCGTGCTGACCGAACAGCAATTCACCCGTGTCGGCGGGGCCGACAAGGTGCGGGTCGATCTGCGCGTCGTATCCTCCACGACCCGGGACCTGCCGTCCGAGATCGCTGCGGGCCGCTTCCGGCAGGAGCTTTACGACCGGCTGAACGTCGTGCCGATCGAGGTGCCGTCGCTGGAAGAGCGACGCGAGGATATTCCGGAACTGTCGCGCCATTTCATCGCGGCTTTCAACAAGAGCCAAGGCTTGCCTCTGCGCGAGATCACCGAAGAGGCCGATGCGCTGATGCAGACGATGGCGTGGCCCGGCAACATCCGGCAACTCAGGAATGTCATCGAACGGGTTCTGATTCTCGGCGAGACGAACGGCGCGATCAGCGCCAAGGAATTGCCCGG
>JAUIDM010000005.1 GCA_030428915.1 Alphaproteobacteria bacterium
GCCATGGCTTACATTTGCCCTGCGCGAGGCGGTTTACGCCCTCGACGCCATTGCCGACGTACTGGACGGCCATCCGCCGAAAGGCCGGCTGATGTCGGTGATGGAAGAGATCATGCTCTCCGAACCCGGCAACTGGCAGAAGTACTACGAAGGCGAAGGCCGCGATCTTTGGGTGCAGCGCCATTTCAGCTATTCCGACCGCATTCGCTACTACTGGCCGACGGAGAGGGCCAGGAATGCGGTTTCGCACCTGCTGGCACGCTTGCGCAGCAAGCAGATTCCGGCCCCCGTGCTTGCGCAATACCTGCCAAATGTTCCGGTCGGAAACGCCGAAGAGGTGATGTTGTCTGCGGTTGAACAGGTCCTTCGGAAATATGAGGCGGCTTGCGCTGGCATTGCAGGCGTGTGATCTGGCAGGGGAAACCGGCGCCCGCGGCTGGCCGCTAGCGCAGCCGTCGCCAGGTCTGCCCGTCGCAAAGCGGACCGAGGCAGCCGAAAACCCGCAGCCGGTTACCGGACAACCGGGCTTTGGCGTCGTAGACCCGGTCGTAAAGCGGAACCCAGACCCGGCCACCGTCATAGTTACCCTGCCCGCGCGCCTTCAACCCCCAGAACAGATCTCGCCCCATGGACCGGGTCACGACGCTCGTTCCGGTACTGTCATGAACCTTCATCACACGGCCGCAAAAGCTATCGCCACAGCGGCGGATCACGACCTGCCCGACCTGACCCTTGTGATCCGGCTCGACCTGCCATGTTCCCAGAATTGGATCGGCCGAGGCAGCCGTCGTCATGATGGTGGCCACCGCCAGAACTGCCGCCAAGGCCACGGGACGAAGACCCATTCCATTCTCCCTCCGCAAACGGGGGACGGACTCCCCCGCCATCCGGAGAGATAAGAGCCCGGACCGGCGCCCTCAAGCGACGGCCCGCGCATTGTTGCATACTCTGTAAGGCTACTTGACGCGCTGCCAAGTCTGCTTCGAACAAAGAAGCCCGCCGGCAATGCAACCCGCCAGCTTAAGGCTGTCACCGCTCAACTGGATCTTGCCGATATAGATCTTGTTGTTCGACGGGCGCCAGACCTTGCCGGCATAGGCATTGTCACCGTTCGGCACCATGTCGATGACCAGCGTCTTGCCCAGATTGGGTGACTTGTATTCGCCTTCGCTGTTGAAGGTGCGCGATATGACGCCACAGAACGCCGCACTGCAGGGCGCAATGGTGACATGGGCATAGGCGCCGTCATCGGGTTCCGTCTGCCAGACACCCTCGACCGGATCGGCCGCGGCCGCCCCGGCCAGAACTGACAGCACGGCGGCGATCATCAGTTTCTTCATTGTGTATTTCCTCCCAGAACTTTGCGTCGATCATCCGCGTTCGCCAACCGGCCGTCCAGTATAACGTGACGTTGCGCGAGAGATGCGCGCACGGCCCTTGTTCGCACCCTGCTGGCAACCGGGGGTTGCGCGACGCGGCTGCTGGCGCGCATGATCGGGTTGATTGAACAGGAGATGCCCAATGCGTTTGCTTGCCCCCCTTATTGCTGCAGCCGTCTTTTCGACCGCGCTTTTCGCACAAACGGCGACTGATGCGATTGCACCGGAGGCCGGGACGTCGACCACGGTCGCCGCGACCTCCCCTGAGATCGCCGCTGCGCTGGAGGCGAAGGCGGCAGGCAAGCCCGTTGAGGCCGAGAATTGGATGGTGGCCGCCGCCAACCCGCTGGCCGTTTCGGCCGGTGCGCGAGTCTTGCGCGACGGTGGCACGGCCGCCGATGCAATGGTCGCGGTACAGGCGGTGCTGGGTCTCGTTGAACCGCAAAGTTCCGGCCTTGGCGGCGGCGCGTTCCTTGTGTGGTACGATGGGGCGAGCGGGGTGTTGACCACGCTTGACGGACGCGAAACGGCACCACTCGCCGCCACCCCCAAACTTTTCCTCGACGACACGGGCCAGCCGCTCGAGTTTTTCGACGCGGTCGTGGGCGGCCTGTCAGTTGGAACGCCCGGTACGCCCCGGCTGATGGAAATGGCGCAGAAGCGGTGGGGCAAGTCCGACTGGTCCGGGCTTTTTGACGAGGCCATCGCGCTCGCCGAAAACGGGTTCGCGGTTTCGCCCCGCCTGGCGGAACTGGTCGCGGGCGACGCCGAACGGCTGAGCCGCTTCCCCGCGACGGCGGCTTATTTCCTGCCCGATGGCAATCCCATCGCAGCAGGCGATACATTGATGAACACCGCCTATGCAGCAACGCTGCAGGCGATAGCAGAGGGCGGCGCGGATGCCTTCTACTACGGCCCCGTGGCCGAGGACATCGTCGCGACCTTGGCGGGCGCCGCGGGCAATCCCGGCCTGCTCGCCCCCATCGACCTGGCGACCTACCGCGTGGTGGAGCGTGACCCGGCCTGCGTTACCTACCGCGCGCACGAGGTCTGTGGCATGGGGCCGCCCTCCTCGGGCGCACTGACCGTCGGCCAGATACTCGGAATGCTGCGCGACACCGACCTGGCCGCGCTTGGCCCCGGCAGTGCCGAGGCCTGGCGGCGCATCGGCGACGCCTCGCGCCTCGCCTTCGCCGACCGCGGCCGCTACATGGCCGACAGCGATTTCGTGCCAATGCCCGCCGGGTTGACGGCGGATGGCTACCTTGCGGAACGGGCGCAACTGCTCGACACCGACAAGGCGCTGGAGGATGTTGAACCGGGCAATCCCGACTGGGATCACGCGATGCTTTGGGGCGATGACCAGTCGATCGAATTTCCCTCCACCAGCCATATTTCCATCGTCGACAGCTACGGCAATGCACTTTCGATGACGACCACCATCGAAAACGGCTTCGGCAGCCGGCTCATGACCGGCGGCGGCTTCCTGTTGAACAACGAGCTGACCGATTTTTCCTTTGCCACGCATGAGGATGGCCGCCCGATCGCCAACCGGGTGGAACCGGGCAAACGGCCCCGGTCGTCGATGGCGCCGAGCATCGTGTTGAAGGACGGCAAGCCGGTGCTGGTGGTCGGTTCACCCGGCGGCAGCCGCATCATCGGCTATGTCGCCCAAGCGATCATCGCCCATCTCGACTGGGGCATGGATGTGCAGCAGACAGTCGCGATGGGCCACGCCCTGAACCGGTTCGGCACCTTCGACCTTGAGGCCGGGACCACGGCCGAGGCCCTTGCGCCAGCGCTGGAGGCGCTGGGCTACGAAGTCAGCATCGGCGAGCGCAATTCCGGCCTTCACGCCATTGCCATCGGCGACGGCCTGAGTGGCGGCGCCGATCCAAGGCGCGAAGGCATTGCGTTAGGCGGCTGACCGGACCTGACCCAGCAGCGATGCAAGATGTGATCCGCGTGCAAGGATGAAAGCGCGAAGCCGGGACGGGTAGTCCGGGGCGACTGCGTTACGCACCGAGTCGCGCCGGGCGAGCGCCGCCCGCCAGCGCGAGAGTTTCGGCAGGTCGGCCAGCCCCGCGACATCACCCACAGCGTCAATCGTCTCAAAGTAGCGAAAGACCGGGGCGAAAACTGCATCCGGCAGCGAAAGCTGTTTCGGATCGAAGAAATCCCCCCCGGGCAATCTCTCTTCCACCCGGACGAATTTCGCCCGAAGGGCGTCGGCCTTTTCGGCGAACGCCCCGGCATCGGGCGCATAGTAGAGCCCGGCAATGTCATTCAGGATGGACGAGCCATATTCCATCCAGCCGCGATGCTCAGCCCGGTCCAGCGGATGGGCAGGATGCAGCGGATTGGGCCCGACCTCTTCCAGATATTCCAAGATCACCGAGGATTCGAAGATCGGCCGTCCGTCGACGACCAGAACCGGCGTTTTGCCGGTGGGCGAGAGTTTCAGGAACCAGTCGGGCTTGTTGCCCAGGTCGATATCGATCCGTTCGAAGGCCATGCCCTTTTCGGCGAGCGCGATCGCGACGCGCTGCACGTAGGGGCAAAGATGATGGCTGATCAGCGTCAGTTTCTGGGTCATCGGGCGTCCTTTCGTTACTATATGGATGCAATTGCATGTAGTTTACTTTGACGCCCTTTCAATCTGCATGCGGATGCATATATGTTCAGCCATGCACAGCACGCACGCCCCTAATCCACATTCAGAAGCGGTCTGGACAAGACTGATCCGGGCCGCGACGCATGTTCAAACCCGGATCGATCTGGCGTTGAAAGAGGCAGGGCTGCCACCGCTCGACTGGTACGACGCCTTGTGGGAGGTAGAGAAGGCAGGGCCGGACGGTCTGAGGCAATTCACTTTGCAGGAACGCCTGCTTCTCCCGCAATACGGGCTGTCGCGCCTCGTCGCGAAGATTGCCGGGGCAGGACTGATCAAACGCGTTCCCTGCCCCGAAGACGGGCGCGGCCAGATCCTGACCCTGACCGTCAAAGGGGCCAAGACCCGGGCCGCCATGTGGCCGGTCTACAAAGGCGTGATGGAGGCCACCATCGGTACGCGCCTGGCCAAAGGCGAGGCGGCCCGCTTGGCAGAACTGCTGGGCCGGCTTCTGCGCTGATGTGACCGGGGGCGAAACAGCCCTCGGTCAAACCGCGGTCCCGGGATAAGGAGGACGTTCACGCCTCGGGCAATGCCGCCTCAAGAAACCGGACCATGTTTCCGCCCATAACCTTGGCGATGGCAGCCTCGCTCAGCCCCCGGTCGATCAGCGCCTGGGTCAACGCGGCGAGTTCCGAAGCGTCGAAGGTGGTCCGCACCGCGCCGTCGAAATCCGAACCGAGCGCCACGTGATCCTCGCCCACCACACCGATGGCCGCGACGATCGCCCCCGCAATGCCCGAAGGCGTATCGTCGCAGGTCACGTCGGCCCAGTAGCCGATGCCGATCAGCCCGCCCTTCGCCGCGATCTCCCGCATCAGGTCGTCGGGAAAGTTGCGCACCGTGTCGCAATGGCTGCGGATGCCAGTATGGCTGACCACAACGGGGACATCGACCATATCCAGAACCTCACGCGCCATGGCCGGCGAGGCATGGGCCAGATCGATGATCATGCGCTTTTCGACCATCCTGCGCACGACCTGACGGCCGAACTTCGTTAGTCCCCTACCCTCGCCCGCCTCGCCATGCAGCGAGGCGCCAAGCGCATTGTCGAAGAAATGGGTCAGCCCGATCAGCCGGAACCCGGCTTCGTAGAGACGGTTCAGATTACCGATCTCGCCCATCAAGGCGTGGCCGCCCTCAGCACCAAGGATGCCACCAACGACCACCTCGCCCTCAGCGCGCCGCCGCATCACCTCGGCAATATCAGCGCGGTTGCGGATGATCTTCAGCGCTTCGGGCGCCACCTCCTCGGCACGCGCCAACTGCCGCGCCTGCTCCAGCGCGCGTTCGGTCAGATCAAGCCATGACCGGAATGGACGAAGCTGGCCGATATAGAGAAGCGTGACGTCGTCGCGCGCATCGGCGGCATTCTCTTCATAGTTCAGGCCCGACGGGCTTTTCGTCACCGTGGTGAAGACCTGAAGCGCGACATTGCCCTCGGCCAGCCGCGGCAGGTCGACCTGCCCGCGGTTCGAACGTTTCGTCAGGTCACGCGCCCACAAGAGCGTGTCGGCATGCAGGTCGCCGATGATCAACCGTTCATGCATCGCTTTCGCGGCCGGGGTGACCGGCCAGGGGGAATGGTCTGTCACCGGGTTCTGCATCCGGTCGGCGATGCCTGGGCCGAACACGAAAAACCCCGTCGCGCCCAGCACGATCAACGCGAACAGTCCCCGTAATATCCGCCGCATCGGCCCTCCCTCACGTCAGGAGGCCAGGATCACCCACGCCTCGTGCCGTTTCACCGTCGATCTGGCCGCAGGATACGCGGCTGAATTCGCGGCGCAAAGCCCGGGAAAGAGGGTGTTCAGCTCATCCAACTGCGCCGCATCCATTCCTGCCACCGTCGCGAGGCCTGGCTGGAAGCTTTCGGTCCAGAGTCCGGCGGACCGGATGACCTCGTGCCGGTCAAACAGCAAATGGATGTAGCTTGCCCCCGCCGCGCCGATATCCTGAACGATGCCAGGCAGGCCAACGAAATGGTGGGCCGGAGCAAACACCTCGGCCTCGCCGGTCACAAGTTCCGCGATGTGGCCGGACAGAAGCAACCGATGCTGCGGCGAGAGGCGCATGTCTTGCAGGGGCAGTCCCCGCCCACAGGACCCGTGCGCAAAAAGGATCGGGCGCAGTTTCGGATTGGCCAAGAGGTCGGCGGCGCCGAGGTCGCGCCGCCCGATCCAGCGAAGGGGTTGATAGCCGTTGTCGAGTGTCAGGACATGGTCGCCCACCTTCAGCATTTCGACCGGAACCTCGCCGCAATCCGTTGCAATCAATGTTCCCGGGGTGAAGCAAGGTATGACGGTTTCGATGTTCGAGAATGTCATCGTTCCGATGACATTGCCGCTGCCATCGAGGAACTGGACGGTGCCGTTCTCCTGATCCGGGGTGGAGTAGAGGATATTCGTCGTGGCCCAGGTCCAGCCCGAGGCGGCAAGGTCCAGCACGTCGTTGTCGCCGGCATTCTCCGATCCATCGACGACGTCCCCGGCGGTCAGACCGATGAACCGGTCATCGCCGGTGCCACCGATCAGGGTGTCGGCACCAGCCCCCCCATTCACAGTGTCATTGCCGGCACCGCCATCGACAATATCATTTCCCGCGCCACCGATGATGCTGTCTGCTCCGCCCCCGCCGAGAAGCGAGTCATTGCCGTCACCACCGTCAATCGTGTCGTTGCCAAGTCCGCCGAGGATCGTGTCGTTGAAAGTGCCGGAGCCACCAAAAAGCGAGTCGTTGCCGTCACCGCCGTCGATATAGTCGGCCTCCGTGCCGCCATCGACATAGTCCGTACCGGCACCGCCGAGGATGCTGTCCGTGCCCGCCCCGCCGAGAAGCGAGTCATTGCCGTCACCACCGTCAATCGTGTCGTTGCCAAGTCCGCCGAGGATCGTGTCGTTGAACGTGCCCGCGCCGCCGAAGAGCGAGTCGTTGCCATCGCCGCCGTCGATGGAATCCGCGCCGGTGCCGCCGTCGACATAGTCGTTGCCCAGACCCGAAAGCACGGTATCGTTGCCCGCACCGGCGCGCACCCGGTCGTCCTGCCATGCAGTGCCTGCGCCGGACACGCCGTCGCCGTTGTCGATCCGGTCCGAACCATTGGCGATGGGCTCGACATAGCCGACATTGATCAGATCATTACCGGACGTGCCTTCGACCCAGCCGTCGTCAAATCCCGTCTGAATACGGTCGATGGTCAAATCCGCGCCGGTCTGGGCGACGGAATTGAAGGTGATCGACAGGATCGGCTTGGATTCGTAGGTCGCTGTATCTGTGTTGACGGAGAATTCGGGCGCGAGGAACATCTGCCCGGTGGTCGATTGCAGGAAGACGGCGGTGACAGTCGCCGTCGTGCCATCGGCATAGGTTATCGTCGCGTTGTACTGAACCGAGTTGTCGAATGTGAAGGTCTGCGTTCCCGAACCAATATTGGTCGTGAACTGGTCGTTGGCGGCATTGTTGTTGGAATCGAGTGCTGTCGCCGACCCCCCGGTGTTGATCAGCGTCGCAGAGGTGATGTGTGTGTAGAGCGGATCGGTTACAGATCCGAATGTCTGGCCGAGGAAGAGGTTGCGTCCCTCGGCGATCGTATTGCCCTCGTTCGGATCAAGGACGGATGTCGTTGTGCCGAGATAGATCCAGTTGAATGTGGTCGCCATGACCGCGTGATCCCCAGAAGGAAGACGGTCCATCCACCAGATTTAGCCCCGGCCCTTCCGGGTCCGGGGTGTGCTGCCTCAGGACAGCCGCGGCCGATGACACTCGTCTCAAAAAACTCAGTTCCAATGGCCTGCGGTGCGTCGCCCAAGACGAATCACTGGTCACTTAGGTGCTGCTTAAACCCTGATCGCGGTTTAATCATGGCAATTCGCACGGACCCGACCCGACCCGGCTTCCAGCCGAAAACGATTGATGTCATAGCCCGTCGAGGCAATCCGTGCCAGTACGTCGTCGATCAGTGTCGGGCTGCCCGCATCGAGACAATTCAAACGGAAATACCAGTATAGGAACTTGGCATAGGGCCAGCGGCGACCGGTGGCCTGGGCGATGGCCACATCCATGTCGAATTGCCGTTCAACCGTGACGGCAGCGTGGTGAAAGTCGGCCTGGCCGCACAGGACCACGGGCACCCGGTGCAGCATGCTTTCGATCCCAACAGCCGAGTTGATCGTCACCGTGACATCAGCTTTCGCCAGAATGTCGTGGATATTGCCGTGGCACACCACCACTCGGGCGTCACGTGCGGCAAGTTCCGTCAGCCATTCCCGGGTGCCGGGCGATCTGTCGCGGGGATGCGGCTTGATGACGACGGGGCGCGGGTCGTCGCGCCTTAGCAGCGCCTTCACCATCGAAACGCGGTCGAGATGGCAGGTTTCCTCCACCGCGCGGTCCCTTTCGCTTTGCAGGAATACCGCAATGCAGTTTTCGGGCACGTCTGCCCGAACCTCCGGCTGGACGCCCCGCGATCGGCGTTGCTTGACCCAGCGCCGGACCATGCGACGATGAAAGGCATTTGCTTCTGTCGGGTCGATCTCGCTCCGCTTGAACTTCGCCGCGCCGATGGACGAAAGCGCCCTTATGCCGTGGGGGTCAAGGTTCCAGTAAGGGAAGAAATAAGCGATGCCGGTATTGAGGACCCGCGGATGGCGCAAGGTGCCGTGATCGACAATGTGGAAGTCGTCATCTTCCAACAGGTCCGCCAGCAACAGGTCGCGATCATGCGGTACTTTGCGGATGACGCCGCCCCGTTCCGCGAAACCCTCACACAGCCGGCGATAGAACCCTTTCAGGCCCTCATCCCCAGCGAGGACGGCTTTCGGCAGATGCAGGACAAGGGTCGCGGGCTCCATGGCGCCGGAGTTTAGTTGCCTTTGGAATGCTTGCAACGGTTTGACCGCCAGCCCTGGCGCTACGGACCGGCTATCCCTCCATTGCCTCCAACTCGTCGATCATGCCCGCGATCATGCTGAGCCCCTTGTCCCAGAATTTCGGGTCCGAGGCGTCTAGACCGAACGGCGCGAGCAAGTCCTTGTGATGCTTCGAACCGCCCGCCTTCAGCATCTCGAAATACTTCTCCTCGAAACCCGGCAGGCCTTCCTCGTAGACCGCATAGAGCGCGTTCACCAGACCGTCGCCAAAGGCATAGGCATAGACGTAGAAGGGCGAGTGGACGAAATGCGGAATGTAGGACCAGAAAGTCTCGTACCCGTCCATGAATTCGAAAGCGTCGCCAAGGCTTTCGCCCTGAATGCTCATCCAGAGCGCGTTGATGTCCTCGGGCGTCAGTTCGCCCGCACGGCGGGCAGCGTGCAGCTTGCATTCGAAATCGTAGAAGGCGATCTGGCGGACCACGGTATTGATCATGTCCTCGACCTTGCCCGCCAGCAGCACCTTGCGTTCGTTCTGCGTCTTCGCTTGGGCCAAGAGCTTGCGGAAGGTCAGCATCTCGCCGAACACGCTGGCGGTTTCGGCCAGTGTCAGGGGCGTGGAGGCCAGCATCTCGCCCTGCGGCGCAGCCAGAACCTGATGGACGCCGTGGCCAAGCTCATGCGCCAGCGTCATCACGTCACGCGGTTTGCCGAGGTAATTCAGCATGATGTAGGGATGGACGTCAGTCACGGTCGGATGGGCGAAGGCGCCCGGCGCCTTGCCGGGCTTGACGCCCGCGTCAATCCAACCCTTGTCGAAGAAAGGTTGCGCAATTTCAGCCATTTCCGGGGCAAAGCTCGTGTAGGCCGACATGACGGTTTCCCGCGCCTCGTCCCAGTTCACGGTCTTCTTCTCCTCGATCGGCAGCGGCGCATTCCGGTCCCAGACCTGCAACTTGTCGAGGCCCATCCATTTCGCCTTCAGCCGGTAATAGCGGTGGGAAAGCTTGGGATAGGCGGTGACAACGGCGTTGCGCAGTGCCTCCACCACCTCGGGCTCAACATGGTTCGACAGATGCCGACCATGCTGTGGCGTGGGCATCTTGCGCCAGCGATCTTCAATCTCCTTTTCCTTGGCGAGCGTGTTGTGGACCCGCGCGAAGAGCTTGACGTTCTCGCCGAAGACCTTGGCCAGCGCCTTGGCGCCGACCTCGCGCCGCGACCGGTCCTGTTCTGACAACAGGTTCAGCGTGGCCTCAAGGTTCATCGGCTCCGTCTCGCCCTCGACCTCGAATTCCAGCCCCGCCATCGTCTCGTCGAAAAGCTTGTTCCAGGCCGAGGCGCCGACGGTGGACTGGTCGTGCAGGAACTTTTCCAGCTCATCCGACAACTGGTGCGGCTTCATCGCCCGCATCCTGTCAAAGACCGGCTTGTAACGCGCGATGTCCGGCGTGGCGGTGAACACCGCCTCGTAGGCGCCATCCTCGATCCGGTTGAATTCAAGCGAGAAGAACACGAGCGGCGTCGTGAAGTCGGTCACCTTGTCCTGGCAGTCGGACATAAACTTTGCGCGCGTCGGATCGACGGTGTTCTGGTAATAGCGCAGGCCCGCAAAGGACATGATGCGCCCTGCCACGGCCTCTATCTTTTCATAGGCCCTGATGCAGCCGAGCATGGCGTCCGCATCTAGCGTCGACAGCTTGCCCTCGTAATTCGCAGCGAAATCGGCGCAAGCCTTTTCCAGCCAGTCCAAGTCGCGCGCGACCTCGGGCGCATCTGGGGCCGGGTAGAGGTCGCTCAGATCCCATTCCGGCAGATTGCCGAACCCCCCGGACGAGGCATTGGCGTCGAAGACCGGGCGGGGCGAACGGATCGGCATTGGGGAACTCCTGCAAAATCTTTCGCCCAGAGATGGCAGGGGCAAAGGGGCATGGCAAGGGCGGGTCGATGAATTCCCCGATACAGGCGGTGTTGCGGGCGCCACCGCAGCCAACTAGTCTTGCGCGGTCAGGGGAAAGGACAGGCGATCATGACCTATTGTGTAGGGCTACTTTTGGATGCTGGCATGGTGCTTCTGTCCGATACCCGCACGAATGCCGGACTCGACCATATCTCGTCCTATCGCAAGATGTTCTCGTTCGAAGTGCCGGGCGAGCGGGTTATCGCGATCCTGACAGCGGGCAGCCTGTCGGTAACGCAGGCGACGCTGGCGAAATTGCAGGAAGCGATCGAGAACCCCGAGGCGACACCCGAAAGCTCGATCCTGTTGGCGCCGACGATGCTCAAAGTGGCCGAGATCGTGGGCGAGACGCTGTGGTCGGTGCGCGACGCCAACGACCAGCGATTGAAGACCAACGGTCAGTTCGGCGCGGCCTCCATGATCGTGGCGGGCCAGCGCAAGGGCGGGCGGATGCGGATGTTCCTGATCTACCCCGAGGGCAATTTCATCGAGGCGACGGAAGACACGCCTTTCCTGCAGATCGGCGAGCACAAATACGGCAAACCGATCCTCGACCGGATCGTGCGGCCGGAAACCTCCATCGAGGACGGCGAGAAGGCGGTGCTGCTGTCGATGGATTCGACCCTGCGCTCTAACCTCTCGGTGGGCATGCCGCTTGATCTTGCAGTGATCCGCAATGACGAATGCAAGGTCGGCTTTCAGCGCCGGATTGAGCCGGGGGACGCCGATTTCCGGCGGATGAGCGACGGCTGGTCGAAGGCGTTGAAAGTCAGCTTCGCGAAAATCCCCCTGCATGTGCAGGGCTGATCGGTCGGTCGGCTGCAAGACGAACGTTTCGGAAACGCTAGCGCGCTCTGGCCGACAGCCGCCACGCCTGATCTTGGGCGAGTGCTTCGAAACGGCCGTCATAGAATTCGGCGACCGGACGCACCCAGATCGTGCCGTCGGCATCGTCATAGATGACAACATCGCTGCGGTCCGTTTCGAGCAGTCCGTGCCCCAGCACGCGGTATTCCCCCCCTTTCCTGTGACGATGGGTCGGGGTCCAGCGCGCGCGGGGATCGCCACTTTGCCCGTGACGCGGAACGGTTGCCTCCGCAAAAAGCCGCCCGACGATCCGCGCCAACAGCGTCATAGCGACAGAACCGATCCGGTCACAGGGTTCGGGCGATAGGCCGTGCAGCCTTTGCATCCCGTTTCGTACGCGATGCGGTAAACATGCTCGAACACTGCGAACGGGATGTTCTCGGGGCAATTGATCGTTTTCGATATGCCGCTGTCGATCCAGTGCTGCGATGCAGCCTGCATGCGGATATGATCGTCTGGCGACAGGTCCCCTGCCGTGACGAATGCAGGCGTCAGTGGCGCGGATTTTCCAATAGTCCGGTGATAGAGCCAGACCGCGTAGTCCTCCACCAGTTCCTCGACCCGCCTTCCGTCCGGTCCGGTGATCTTGCGCTTGAATGAGGTCGCAAAAACCGGTTCGATTCCCGACGATACATTTCCCGCAAACATCGAGGTCGTTCCGGTCGGCGCAATCGTCGTCAAAGTACCGTTGCGCAGCCCGTGTTCTGCGATGGCCGCGCGAACCGGCGGGTCCAGCACCTGGATCGATGCGTGACGCCCGTGCAACTCACTGTCGTACGAGGGAAACGCCCCGCGGACAGCCGCAAGCCGTGCCGAAGCCAGATAGGCCGCGTTCTGAATCGCCTTCAACCACGAGGCCACCAGACGCGCTGCAACAGAGGTTCCATACCGGACCCCGAGCATGATCAGCGCGTCGGCCACGCCGGTGACACCAACTCCGATCCGACGCTTGGCGCGGGCCTCCTGCCGCTGCGCCTCCACCGCATAGCGAGACAGGTCGAGCACATTGTCGAGCATCCTCACGGCGACGGAGACCAGTCGCCGAAGTTCATCCAGATCTAGCCGCGCATCCGCCCCGAAGGGATGCCTGACCAGCCGGGCGAGATTGATCGAGGCGAGGGGACAGGTGCCGTTCGGCGGCAAGGGCTGTTCGGCACAGGAATTGGTTGCCGCGATCTGCTCCAGATATCCCAGAGGGTTGGCAGCGTTGATCCTGTCGATGAACAGGACGCCGGGTTCGGCTGTGTCGTATGCCTGCCGCATGATCCGGTCCCAAAGCTGCCGTGCACCGACCGTTCGAACCGTCCGACCCGCCCAGACCAGATCCCAGCCCGTATCGCCCTCCACCGCCGCCACGAAGCGGTCCGAGACCAGAACAGACAGGTTGAAATTGCGAAATCGGCCTGCATCGGATTTCGCGGTGACAAAGGCCTCGATGTCAGGATGGTCGCAGCGCATCGTGCCCATCATCGCGCCGCGCCGCGTTCCGGTTACCAAGAGCCTGCAGACGGAATCGCAGATATCCATCGCCGCGAGCGGGCCAGAGGCAGCGCAATCCAGCCCTTTGACGAGTGCGCCGCGTGGACGCAACGTGGAAAAATCAAAACCGATCCCACCGCCCATCTGCATCGTCAGTGCCGCATCCGTTACGGCTTGCATGATCCCTTCAACGGAATCGGGGATCGTCCGGATGACGAATGTATTGCAAAGCGTCACGTTGCGGTGGGTTCCGGCACCGGCGAGAATACGTCCCCCGGGCAGGAGCTTGTAGTCCTCCATTGCACGGTAGAATGACAGGGCGACGGATTTTCGTTCATCGGGCGCCTCGACTTGCGCCAGACTGTTTGCCACCCTGAGCCAGGTGTCATTCACCGATGCATCTATCTCGCGGCTATCGGTTTTGTACTGATATTTTAGCCGCCAGATCTGATCCATGATCGGCTGATCGAACGGTTTCGCCAGGACACCAACGTCATTCTGATCCAACATTTCATGCCACCCTGCAGGTTTTCATTAAGAAACATCGACCATTGACCCGGCCAATTCCCTGGCCGGTCACTCACCCTTGGCGAGGTTATTTCCGGGTGCTTAAAATTCGGTTAACGGTTTGTTAACGGAGCAGAATTCGGGTTAACGCGTGTAGTTACGCGCGGGAAGATGCGGTTTCGGGACAGGGTTTCAGACCTTGCTCCGCCCCCTTCGCCCGTCCGAACACCCCGCTATTACAATTTGAAATTCAATCGAAGTTTCCCGCCGCATCGAATTTAGGCCGCCTTAACGGCCGTGGATTAGCGAGAAGACCCGGCAATCCTCAAAAGGAAAGTTCCCGTGACAAAACTCTATGCATGCCTGGGATCAGGCAATTGTTTCAAGCCATGGCTCGCCATGCATCAGCTTGGCCAGCCGTTCGAGCTCATCCTGATCGACGTTTTGAAAGGAGAGCAGAAATCGAGGGCCTATCTCGAGATCAATCCACTGGGCGTCGTGCCGTATCTGGAGACCGCAGAAGGTCGGGGCATCGGCGAAAGCAACGCCATGCTTTGGTACCTGGCGGAAAACACCCATCTTATGCCCGCCGACCGTGCGGAACGCGCCGAGGCCCTTCAATGGATGTTCTTCGAACAATCGAAGCTGGAGCCGTTCATATCGCCCGCGCGGTTCTTCTCCACAATCCGGCCGGACCAGCGCGACGCGCGTGCGGCAGACATCGCCAGATGGCAGACTTCGGCAGAGCCGGGCCTCTTTCGGTTGGACGCGCATCTGCAAAACCGGCGGTTCATGCTGACCTCGGGCTATTCCATCGCCGACATTGCCGTGTTCGGCTACGTCCACGTCCTAGAAGAGGCGGGCTTCAAGATGGCTGACTTCCCGGCGATCAAGCGATGGGCAAGCGCGGTGACCCAGACCGACGGGTTCCGTCCCCTGGCCAGCCTGGGAAGCCCGGCGAGCAAGGCGGCCTAACCCTCAGGCAAATGGGCAGAAAGCATGCGTAGCGACAGGATCGATATCTCTTCCGGCGTGCCGCTGCTAGCCGCGCCGCCGGATCAGGACGGGCCGGCGGGCGATCCCTTTGCCCTCGCGAGACGGCTGAAGGCAGCCGTCTGGATCTTCGATATCGACCATTCCTGCATCTACTGCGCCAATGAGCCGGCCTGCCGCCTGTGGCAGGCCGAAAGCGAGAAAGAACTTTGCAGCCGCGATCTCGGCCGGGACATGTCGCCCACGGTGGCGAAGCGACTGACACAATACAAGACCGACTTCATCGCCAGGGATGCCACATTCACCGAGATGTGGACCCTCTATCCCGGCGGAAAACCAACCAGCGTCATGGTCGTCTTCCGCGGCATCTACTTGCCCGACGGACGCATGGCCATGCTATGCGAGGTGATCGGAGCTGCCGACGACGAACCAGACAACCTGCGCAGCGCCGAGGCGCTCTTGCATACCGATGTGATGATCATCCTCTACGCATTGGATGGGCCGGCATTATACATGAACCCCGCCGCGCGAAACGCCGCCCCGCAAGCGTTGCAGAGAATTTCGGAACGATTCATCGATCCGGCCGACTATGAAAAACTGGCCCAGAGGCTGAGGAATGCCGGCGAACACCGCATGGTGACCATGATCGAAACGTCAGCCGGGCCACGCTGGCATGACCTATCGGTGAAACGATGTTCCGATGCGGTGACAGGCGAACCGGCCGTTCTCGTCACGGCCATCGACGTCAGTGAACTCAAGATCGCGCGCGACAAGGCGCGCTATCTCGCCGATCGCGATCAACTCACCGGGTGCTACAACCGGACCTATCTGCGTCAATACGTGGCGACGCTGGAACATTATCAGTCCGAGCGCTGCGCGTTGCTTTACTTCGACATCGACCACTTCAAGCAGATCAACGACCGGCTGGGTCATGAAATGGGCGATGTCGTCCTCAAAGAGGTCGCCGCGCGCGCGCAGAACACGATCCGCAAGAACGACATCATGGTGCGCCTCGGCGGTGATGAATTTGTCATCGTATTCGACAATGTCGCGACGGAGGCCGACCTCGTGCCGAAGCTCGATCGCCTGCTTGCGCTGCTGTCGGAACCCATTTCGCATGAAACGATCCGTACCAGCATCACGGTCAGCATGGGCGCGACGACGTTTCTGCCCAGTTCAGCGGACTTTGGCGAAACGATGCGCGAGGCCGACATCGCGCTCTACGCATCCAAGCAGGCAGGGCGCAACCGCGCGACCTTCTTCAGCAGCGAAATGGGCGAGGCCGCGAAAGAGCGCGATGCCATGGAAATCGAGCTGAAGCGCGCGATCGAGAACAACGACTTCGTGCTTCATCTTCAACCGCGCGTCGATCTGAAGACCGGCAAGGTCGTCTCGGCAGAGGCCCTTGTTCGCTGGATGCATCCCCGGCGTGGTTTGGTGTTTCCAGGCGAGTTCATCCACGTCTGCGAAGAAACCGGCATGATCGAGGACCTCGGCACGCTCGTCCTTGAAATGGGATGCGAACAGGCGATAGCCTGGCACAGTTCCGGGCTGGATATCGAATTGTCGCTGAACATTTCGCCCCGGCAGTTCGACGACAAGCGGCTGATGCAATCGCTCGGCGCCTTTTCCAGACACCCGGAATTTCCAAAGGGCAAAATCGAGCTTGAGATTACCGAAAGCGTGTTGATCGGAGATCACGGCCAGATCGGGAAAAAACTCGATGCGATTTCCAGGATGGGATATCGCATCGCGATCGACGACTTCGGGACCGGATATTCCAACCTTTCGTATATTTCCAACTTTCCCCTGAACTGTCTGAAGATCGATCAATCCTTCATCAACCAGTTGCCGAAGTCCGGGCCAATCATCAGTCTCATTCTGACGCTGGCGAAACAGATCGGCGCGACGGTTGTGGCCGAAGGCGTTGAAACCCAGGATCAGTATGACTGGCTCTGCGATCACGGTTGCGATCAGGTACAGGGATATCTGGTATCGCGCCCGGTCCCGATCCAGGACTTCATGTCGTTCCAAGGGAACCCGACATAAAAGTACCGGTTTGCGAGGTAGCCCCACCGCCCGCCGGCCCGGCCCAGCGGCAAAGGCGCAGCAGCGGTGCGGCGGGGCTACCCGCAATTTAAGATCAACCCTCGACGACAATTTCGGCCGTCATCTTCGGATGATAGCGGCACACCATCTCATAGGTGCCCGGCGTCGCAAACGTCACGTCGGCGTTTTCGCCCTTGCCGATCCGGCCGGAATCCCAGCCCCCCGCCTTGTCGGTCGCGGTATGGGGGGCAATGTCGTGGTTGGTCCAGCGCACCGTGTCGCCCGCGCGCAGCACCAGCCGGTCGGGAACAAAGGCAAAGCCGTCGATCCCGGCCTCGATCAAATGCGGCCCGTCATGGGCGCGCACCACCAGCGGCGCCACTAGTCCGGCCCCCATGAGGAAGCCGAACCGGCGCCGTGTCGCATCGCTCAGGACGCGCATTGCAGCCCCGCGACCATCTCTTCGGCGTGGCCTTCATGCACCTTGAACGTCACAAGCGCATCCGAAAGCAGCGCCTTCAACGGCTCCACGGTCGCCCAGGGGATGAACTTGTTTTCGACCGTCTGATTGACCACCTGATGATAGCCAAGTTCATTCGCCGCATAGGCGCAGTCGAAATCCTTGCCGGACAAAGCCACGAATTCCGCACGTTTGGCGGCCGCCCCATCGACCAGAGCACGGCTCAGGTCGTTGTCCTCGGGCGTCACGTTCAGTTCGGTGATCAGCGCCACGGCCGCCTCGTTCACCGCCGAATGGTCGCGGATCATGGTTTCGGCAAAGGCACGCACCCCTTCGTTTTCCGACACCGCCAGCGCAAGATGGGCGTAGCGAATGTCAAGCTGGCCGGCGGTGTAGGCGGTGTGGGCAATCTGAAGGTCGTTCATCTGGTCCTGCGCAACGGCAGGGGTGGCCGCGAGTGCGGCAGCGATAAGGGTAATGCGGATCATCATGTCCTCCTCGGGTCTGGTTGCACAGGCCACCATCGGGCGGCCTATTCGGAACCATTTGCCCAGTCAGGACGCTTGATCAATCTGCTGACAAAATAACGGGATGGAGTGCGAAATGTGCGGGACGATCTGCAAATTCAGGCGGCGCGTCGACGGTATTCCGACGGCGCGAGTCCGAACTTGCCAGCGAAGGCGCGGGTAAAGGCGGCGGGCGAGGAATAGCCCGCCTTGCCCGCGATTTCCTGCACCGTCGATTGCGAGCGCTCCAGAAGCGCCAGCGCCTTCTGCAGCCGCCAGTCCGACAGATAGGTCATCGGCCCGACGCCGACGAGCTGACTGAACCTTTCGGCAAAGCGCGAGCGTGACATGGCAACCTCTGACGCAAGGCTTTCCACCGTCCAACCCTTGTCGGGCGATCGGTGGATCAGTTCCAATGCCTTGCCGATCTGGCGGTCGCGAAACGCTTCCATCAGGCCCATGAGCTCCGGCGACTGGCCGATCCCGGCCCGCAGCACCTCGATAAAGACGATCTCGGACAGCCGGGTGATGGCCGCCTCCGATCCCAAGCGGTCGGCAAAGGCGCGGCGCGCGGCAAGGCGCAGCATCTCGTCCAGCAATGGCTCGCGCAGCCGCATCGCAGCGGTGATCAGGATATGGTCGGGCAGCGCGCGCAGGATCGGATGGTCGGCACGCTCCCGAAAGGTGAAGTGACCGCAAAGCATCTGGGTAGAGGCCGCGGGATCGCCGTCACCCACGCGCAGCACGCCGTGCCCGTCATAGCCCACTGCTTCCAGCACCGTCTCCAGTTCTGGCGCCCGCCGCCCCGGCGCGTCAGCCAGCACATGGGACCAGCCCTTCGGAACCATGATCAGATCGCCGGGGCCAAGCGTTAGTTCCGCCCCGCAGGCGGTTTTCACATGCAACTGCCCCTGCATCACCAGATGAAACCGCGCGGCCGACCCGAATTCGGGCACCGTCACTGCCCATGGTCCGGTGAAATCGGTGCGGAAGTAAAGCGCACCGCGCAGATCGAGCGTATCGAGAATGTCGTCGAGAATATCCATGGCATGCCCCAGTTCGTCCCGCATCCTGGGACGACCTGCACAATCCATGCGGAGTACCTGCGATGCAAGCGGCCCAATCCCGCTTCACGCAGGATTGACCGAGTGGCTCGTTCGGATTCTAGCGGCCTCGGCGTCGGGCCCTTCCGCTCGGGCCGGGGCGCCGAACCGCAGCAACGGAATCTCGGTATAAACGCCCCTCAGGAACCGCCCGGCCCCGAAAACCGCCATTCGGTGATCTGTTCGCGGGTCTCGCCGGGCAAAAGTTCAATCGGTGGAAAACTCTCATGGTTTGGTGCGTCGGGCCAACCCTGCGGCTCGATCGCCAGGCCTTCATAAGCGCTGCGGCCGGGTCGAACCGCATCCCGCCCGTCATAGATCTGCACCCCCGGCTCCGTCGTCGCGACCTCCATCCGCAATCCGGATTGTCCGCGAAGCCACAGGAACGGGTGCATGGGCCGCCGTCCGCCTGAGAGGCAGAAACAGGTATCAAGCGCCGGATCACCGGGCACGATGGTCCGCTCTGTGCGAAAATCATCTGCCGTCCCGGCGACCTCCCTCATCTCACCTGTCGGCACCACATCGTCCGTCACCGCCAGAACCCGGTCTGCCGCGATGCACAATCGGTGGCCCGCCCAGTTCTCTGTCCCGTCGAGGTTCCAGTAGCTGTGATTGGCCGCGTTGAAGATGGTCGGACGATCCGTGCGCGCCGTCACGCGCAACCGCAGCGACGAGGAGGTCACAGAGTATTCCGCCCGTACCTCCCGGTTGCCGGGAAACCCGCCCTCGCCATGGGCCAGATCCACGGCAAGGATAACACGGTCCGGCGCAAGGTTCTCGATCCGCCAAAGCTTCCCATGTGTGCCAGCGGGTCCGGAATGCAGCAGATGGCGCTCCGCCGGCCCACGCTCCAGGACGATCTCACCTCCCTGAAGCCGCGCCCGACCCGCGCCCAACCGATTTGCCACCGGCGCGATCAGCGCGCCATGCCAGCGCATCGGGCCTTCGTAATCCGCCAGCCGGTCGGAGCCCAGCGTCAGGCTGTAGGGCAGATGGCCGAACCGCACATCCTGCAGGATCGCGCCATAGGTCAGCACCGAGGCCCGAAAACCGCCCGCCGCCAGGTCCACCCGCTCCACTGCATCGCCCGCGCGGGTGATGCCGAAGGGCGCGCGGATGCCGGTCATGCGCCCATGCGTTTCAGATAAGGAAACCAGTCCTCGCGCAGTCGCTGGCCCGGCTGCATGTCATGCCCCGGGAAAGGTGGCGAAGTGCGGCCCGGCCGCTCGACATAGCGCGCGTCGTCCCCCACGAGCCGCAATGAAAACGCCCGTCGCCGCGCTGCCGCCGTATTGCCGCGCGCGCCATGCAGCGTGCGGAAATCGAAAGCCACCGCATCACCCGGTTCCATTTGCCATTCCAGAACCTGCATGCCTTCGGCATCCGGATCGGGCACCGGCATATAGGCATCAGGATCAGGATAGAAGTTTTCCTCGCTCAGCCAGCGGGTCGGCAGCACTTCCTTTTCCCAAAGATGCGACCCGGCGACCAGTCTCAGCGTCGCCTCCTTCACCGGATCCACCGGCGACCAGAAACTGACCGTCTGGCGACCTTCGACAAAGTAATAGGGTCCGTCCTGGTGCCAGGGCGTGGCCTTGGTCGTGCCCGGCTCCTTCACCAGCACATGGTCGTGAAAGACCTGCACGGTTTCGGACCCCATCAGCCGCGCGGCCACCCCGGCGACGCCCGAATGCGCGATCACCTCGCGGAATTCGGGAATGCGCTGCCAGTTGCAGTAATCGTCAAAGAATCGCCCGCCTTCGCCCGGTTTCAGGTTCTCGGCCGCGTAAGGGCCGGGTTCGGCCATGTTGCGTTCGATACCTGCCGCGATCACGTCGACCCAATCCGACCAGAGCCCCTTGACCAGCACCGCTCCGTCGCGCCGGTAGGCTTCAACCATCTCATCCGTCACCGTGACCGCCATCGGGCCCTCCCTGTTTCCTGGCACCCTCGCGCCGCGCCCGGGGATCGTCAATACCGGGTCGTCATCCGGTGGCCGCGCGCGAAATACAACCGCACATGGGTGATGGCCTGCCCCTCCCACCATGTCGTGCGTTCCGCGGTAAAGACCGGCTCACCCGGATCCATCGACAGGTATCCGCCGGTGCGCGCATCGGCGGCGGTGGCAAGGAAACTGATCTCCACCTCAGAAAACGGCACCGCACGAACGAGCCATTCATTGGGGCCGCTCGCAGAGAAATCCGCTGTCTCGGCGCGCGGCAGCGCACCAAGATTGATCCAGCGGTCCTCGAATTGATAGGGCGCTCCGTCGGCGGAATGCAGGCAGGCCAGATGCATGATGCGCGCATGCGCCGCCAGCCCCATCCGGGCGCGCAGCCAGTCGGGCGCCACGGCCACTTCGCACTCCAGCAGCGCGTAACGATAGCGCGCACCGGTCGTCTCGATCTCTTCCCGCACCAGCGGTATCTCGAACCGTGCCGCGCGAAGGGGCGAAGGGCGGACCCGGGTTCCCGCCTTGCGGCGACGCTCGAGAAGGCCTTCATCGGTCAGTTCCCGCATCGCCCGGTTGACGGTCGCCCTGGCCACGCCGAAGCTCTCGGCAAGGTCCACCTCTCCCGGAAGCAGTGAACCGGGCGCCCAGTCGCCTTCGGTGATCCTGCGCAGGATCTCCGCCTTCACCTCGCGGTAACTTGTCAAATCCGGGCGCGGCGCATCGCTCATGGACATCGTGTCACTTTTGCTATTTGCTCAAGCATAATTGCTTTTTGCCTGAGGAAAAGCCATGCGCATCATCCGGCCCGGCGATTTCACCACGCAGAAATGGAAGAATGGCGGCGGGGTCACGCATGAGATCGCCCGAGCCGAGGATGCAGGCGGGTTCCTCTGGCGCCTGTCTCTGGCCGAGGTCGCCTCGGACGGTCCCTTTTCGGCCTTTCCCGGGCTTGAGCGCATCCTGACCGTGATCCACGGGGCGGGTCTGATCCTCGACACGCCCGGCGGGCCGATTGCGGCCCATCCGCTCAACCCAGTGCGGTTTTCCGGCGATCTGCCGGTTCACGGACGGCTCATCGACGGTACGGTGCGCGACCTCAACCTGATCTTCGATCCTGCGCGCATTGGCGGCGAGGTGCGGCTCGTCGACGACACGAACCCGCTGACAACAGGCGCGGCTGGAGCACTCTACTGTCTCACGGGCCGGTTTCGTCTGGCGGGGGATGAGGCAGGCCCGGGTTGCGTCGCCATGCTTGAGGGCACCATGCCCGCACCCACGGCAGATCCCGGCGCGACCGGGCTCTATTTCTCGCTTCAACCGGCCTCGTATCAAAGCCCTGCAACCAGTTCCTTCACCGTACGGCGATAGGCCGGAACCACCCGGTCCCGCGCGATGTGGGAACCGCCCCGCACGGCGTGCCGCCCCGCCGACCAGAGATCGGTCACAAGCCCGTCCGGCGCGGCGAAAACCAGACCGTCGAGAAGCTGCGCCTCGTTCAGCGCGCAAAGCGCCGGATGGTTGCTGTCGATTGCCACAAGGTCGGCCCAGAGTCCGGTTTCGATAGACCCCGCCGCCCGCCCCAATGCCTGCGCGCCACCCGCCGCCGCGCCGGTGTAGAGCGCGGTTCCGACCGACCCCGGCCCGGACAGCATCACATTGCGCTCCACGTCCCTGAGCCGTTGTGAATATTCCAGCGTGCGCAATTCCTCGACCAGCGAGATACGGACGTTCGAATCCGAGCCGACGCCAAACGCCCCCCCTGCAGCCAGCCAGCCCGGCCCGTTGAACGGCCCGTCGCCCAGATTGGCCTCGGTGATCGGGCAGAGCCCGGCTACGACGCCGGACCGCGCGAGTCCTTCGGTTTCCGCCGCCGTCATATGGGTCGCATGAATTGCGCACCAGTCGGGCCCCATCGGCGCATTGGCCAGAAGCCATTCCACCGGCCGCGCGCCCAACCAGGCAGAGATATCGGCAACCTCCTGCGGCTGTTCGGCGACATGGATATGGACCGGCCCACCTTCGGCGAGCGGCAGCGCCGCCGCCAGATCCCCGGGGCAGGTCGCGCGCAGCGAGTGCGGGGCAATGCCCACGCGGGTATCGGCGGGCAACCCATTCGCCGCCACCCGCGCCGCCTGAACCAGCGCACCGAACCGGTCCACATCATTGCGGAACCGCAACTGCCCGCCCAAAAGCGGCTTCCTGCCCGCCCCGCCATAGGAATAGAGCACCGGCAGATGCGTCAGACCGATCCCCGTCGCCCCGGCTGCCGCGAGGATGCGGGTGCTGAGTTCGGCGATGTCGTCATAGGGCGCCCCGCCCGGCTGGTGATGCACGTAGTGGAACTCGCCCACCGCCGCATAGCCCGCTTCCTGCATCTCCAGGAACACCATGGCCGCAATGGCCTCCACCTGCTCCGGCGTCAGCCGGTCGAGGAAGCGGTACATCAGTTCCCGCCAGGTCCAGAAGCTTTCCCGCCCCGCAGCGCGGTATTCGGTCATCCCCGCCATCGCGCGCTGAAAACTGTGCGAATGGAGGTTGCAGAGCGCGGGCAGGAGCGAATCGACGCGGATGTCCCCGGCGCCCGGCCGCACCCCGGTGCTGATCTCCGCGATGCGACCGGCCTGAACCGTCAGCCGAACATCCTGCGCCCATCCCCCCGGCAACAGCGCCCGTGTCGCGAAAATCATCATTAGCTCCATTATGTCTAGACATAAAACCAATAACGTCATAGAAAGCACCGAAGCAACCGAATTCTTCGCCGAAGGCCCAGATGCGTCATCCAAATGCTCTTTTCATCAACTGCCGCGCCGCGACGATGGCGGGCGATGCGCCCTATGGCCTGATCGACGCGGCCGCGATCGCCGTCACGCCGGACGGGATTCTCTGGACAGGACCGGAGGACGACATCCCTGCCGCCGTCGCGCATTACCCGCGCCACGACCTTGGTGGGCGGCTGGTGACACCGGCGCTGATCGACTGCCACACCCATCTCGTCCATGGCGGCAACCGCGCGAACGAGTTCGAGATGCGGCTGAACGGCGCGAGCTACGAGGAGGTCGCGAAGGCCGGAGGCGGCATCGTCTCCACCGTCCGCGCTACGCGCGAGGCGAGCGAGGAGGACCTGATTGCCGCCGCCTTGCCCCGCATCGATGCGCTTATCGCCGAGGGCGTCAGCATGGTGGAGGTCAAGTCGGGCTACGGGCTCGATATCGACACCGAACTGAAGATGCTGCGCGCGGCCCGCCGTCTTGCCGCATTGCGGCCGGTAGAGATAGTGACCACCTTCCTCGGCGCCCATGCCGTTCCTTCGGAATATAAGGACCGCGCCGACGCTTATCTTGACGAGGTCTGCATCCCGGCGCTGAGGGCCGCGCATGCGGAGGAACTCGTCGATGCGGTTGACGGCTTTTCCGAAGGCATCGCCTTCACCCCTACCCAGATCGCCCGCGTTTTCGACGCGGCCAGAGCGCTTGGCCTGCCGGTCAAGCTCCACGCCGAACAGCTTTCCAATCTTGGCGGCGCCGTGATGGCGGCCTCTTATGGGGCCCTGTCGGTCGATCATCTCGAATATGTGGACGAACCGGGCGTGGTGGCTATGGCCAAGGCGGGCAGTGTTGCCACCATCCTGCCCGGCGCCTTTTATGCAATCCGGGAAACGCAGGTGCCGCCTGTCGACCTCTTCCGCAAGCACAATGTCCCGATGGCGGTGGCGACCGACCTCAATCCCGGTTCCTCGCCGATGAATTCGCTTCTCCTGGCAATGAACATGGCCTGCACGCTCTTCCGCATGACCCCGGAAGAGGCGCTCGCGGGCACGACACGCAATGCTGCCCGCGCCCTCGGCCTGACCGACCGGGGTGTGATCGCACCCGACCACCGCGCCGATTTCGCGATCTGGAATGCCGAACATCCGGCAGAACTCTCGTATCGCTTCGGCTTCAACCCGCTCCACCAACGCATCATCGGAGGCTGGATTGACATCCATCTCGCTTAAGCCCGGCGCAGTCACGCTGGCCGACCTTGCCCGGCTCTACGTCGAGGGGCTGCCTGCAAAGCTTGACCGCGCGGCGAAGCCCGCGGTGGAACACGCCGCCGCCGCCATCGCGGACGCGGCAGCCGGGGACGTGCCGGTCTATGGCGTCAATACCGGCTTCGGCAAACTCGCCTCGGTCCGGGTGGCCCCGAAGGACACGGCCACCCTTCAGCGCAACCTGATCCTCTCCCATTGCTGCGGTGTCGGCGCGCCGATCCCGCGCGCCCATGCGCGGCTGATGATGGCGCTGAAACTGCTCTCGCTCGGGCGCGGGGCCTCCGGTGTGCGCTGGCAGGTGATCGAATTGATCGAGGGGATGCTGGAAAAGGGCGTGACCCCGGTCATTCCCGCCCAAGGCTCTGTCGGCGCCTCCGGCGACCTCGCCCCCCTCGCCCATATGACCGCCGTGATGATCGGCGCGGGCGAGGCTGAATTCGGCGGCGAAACCCTGCCCGGCGCTGATGCCCTGAACCGGGCGGGGCTCACGCCCGTGACACTTGGCCCCAAGGAGGGGCTCGCGCTGATCAACGGCACCCAGTTTTCCACGGCGTTCGCACTCGCCGGCCTTTTCGACGGCTGGCGCGCGGCACAGGCGGCGCTCGTCACTTCCGCGCTTTCCACGGACGCCATCATGGGCTCCACCGCGCCGCTGCAACCTGAAATCCACACGCTGCGTGGACATGCGGGCCAGATCGAATCCGCCGCCTGCCTCCGCGCCCTTCTCGACGGCTCGGAAATTCGCGAAAGCCACCGCGAGGGCGACACCCGCGTGCAGGACCCTTATTGCATCCGCTGCCAGCCGCAGGTCACGGGCGCCGCAATGGACGTGATGCGTCAGGCGGCCAGAACGCTGGAGGTGGAGGCCAATGCCGCCACCGACAACCCCTTGGTGCTGACCGAAGCGGGCCTCATCGTCTCGGGCGGCAATTTCCATGCCGAGCCTGTGGGATTTGCCGCCGATATGATCGCACTCGCGCTGGCCGAGATCGGCGCCATCGCCCAGCGCCGCATCGCCCTCATGGTGGACCCGACGCTTTCCCATGACCTGCCGCCCTTCCTGACCCCAGATCCCGGCCTGAATTCCGGCTACATGATCGCCGAGGTCACGACGGCGGCGCTGATGAGCGAGAACAAGCACCTCGCCCATCCGACGGTGACGGATTCGACGCCCACCAGCGCCAATCAGGAGGACCATGTCTCCATGGCCGCCCATGGCGCCCGCCGCCTCGGCCGCATGGTCGAAAACCTGAACCGCATCCTCGGCGTCGAGCTTCTCTGCGCCGCGCAGGGCATCGAATTCCGCGCGCCCTTGAAGACTTCGGCTCCCTTGCAGAACGTGCTCACCCGCCTGCGCGCCGACATTCCGACGCTTGCCGAAGACCGCTACCTCGCCCCCGAACTGGAAACCGCCGCCCGTCTGGTCGCCACCGGCGAGATCGCGCGGGCCGCCGGCCTCGCCCTGCCCGAGGTGTCATCATGAATGTCTTTGACGTCACACGGGGCGACAGCCCGGTGATCCTCGGCCAGCCCCATGGCGGCACCTGGCTGCCCGACGCCCTCATGGCGCGGCTGAACGACACCGGCCGCAAATTGGCCGATACCGACTGGCATATCACGCAGCTTTACGAGGGCCTGCTCGATAGCGCGACCGTGGTACGCTCCAACGTCCACCGCTACGCCATCGACGCCAACCGCGACCCGGTGGGAGTCTCGCTTTATCCCGGTCAGAATACGACCACGCTTTGCCCGCTGACCGATTTCGACGGCGCACCGATCTGGGCCGAGGGCCAGGAGCCCTCCGAGGACGAAATCCTCGCCCGCCGCGACGCCTACCACGCACCCTATCATGCGGCGTTGACCGAACAGATCGAAAGGGTGAAGGCCCGCCATGGCGTGGCGATCCTGTACGACTGCCACTCGATCCGCTCCAACATCCCCTTTCTCTTCGACGGCACACTCCCGGTCTTCTCCATCGGCACCAATGACGGCCAGGCCTGCGCCGCCCGCATCCAATGCCTGACCGCCGATCCCTGCCTGAAGGCCGAACGCATGGACACCGTCGTCAACGGCCGCTTCAAGGGCGGCTGGACCACGCGCCACTACGGTAGGCCCGAAACCGGCATCCACGCGGTCCAGATGGAACTCGCCCAGCGCGCCTACCTGGCGGCTGAGGTCGCACCCTGGACCTATGACCCCGCCACAGCCGCGCCCACACGCACGGTTCTCGCAAAGATCCTGAAAAACCTCGACAACCTCGCCCGCTCCGGCGCGCTGACCTGAAGGAGGCCACGATGCTCGACCTCGACCGCAAGAACACCCGCGACATCTTTCCGCCCACCGGCACCGAGCTGAACGCCAAGAGCTGGCTGACCGAGGCGCCATTGCGCATGCTGATGAACAACCTGCACCCGGACGTGGCCGAAAACCCGCATGAACTGGTCGTCTATGGCGGCATTGGCCGCGCCGCACGCTCATGGGGCGATTTCGACCGCATCGTCGCAACGCTGAAGGAGCTTGAGGCAGACGAGACACTCCTCGTCCAGTCCGGCCGCCCCGTCGCCGTGGTCAAGACCCACGCCGACGCGCCCCGCGTGCTGATCGCCAATTCGAACCTCGTGCCGCACTGGGCGACCTGGGAGCATTTCAACGAACTCGATCGCAAGGGCCTGATGATGTACGGCCAGATGACGGCCGGATCGTGGATTTACATTGGAACTCAAGGCATTGTGCAGGGAACCTACGAAACCTTCGCCGAAGCCGGGCGCCAGCATTACGGCGGTGATCTCACGGGCAAGTGGATTCTGACCGCGGGCTTGGGCGGCATGGGCGGCGCCCAGCCGCTTGCCGCGGTCTTCGCCGGCGCCTGCTGCCTGGCCGTCGAATGCGACGAGACGCGGATCGATTTTCGTTTGCGGACCAAATACCTGGACGAGAAAGCTGAGACGCTCGACGAGGCGCTCGCCCTCATCGCCGACTGGACCGCGAAGGGCGAGGCGAAATCCGTTGGCCTTCTCGGCAACGCGGCCGAGATCGTGCCCGAACTCGCCGCCCGCATGAAGCAGGGCGGCCCCCGCCCCGATATCGTCACCGACCAGACCTCGGCCCACGATCCCGTCCATGGCTACCTGCCCTTGGGCTGGACCGTCGCCGAATGGCGCGCGGCGCAGGAAAGCGACCCGAAGCGGGTGGAGCGCGAGGCCCGCGCCTCGATGAAGGCACATGTGGCCGCCATGGTCGCCTTTCATGAGGCCGGCGTGCCCACGGTCGATTACGGCAACAATATCCGCCAGGTCGCCAAGGACGAGGGGCTGGACAATGCCTTCGCCTTCCCCGGCTTCGTGCCCGCCTATATCCGCCCCCTCTTCTGCAAGGGCATCGGACCCTTCCGCTGGTGCGCGCTTTCCGGCGACCCGGAGGACATCGCGAAAACCGATGCCGCGATGAAGAAACTCTTCCCCGACAACACCCATCTCCACCGCTGGCTCGACATGGCCGCCGAGCGCATCGCCTTTCAGGGCCTGCCCGCCCGCATCTGCTGGATCGGCCTTGGCGACCGGCACCGCGCCGGCCTGATGTTCAACGAGATGGTGGCAAGCGGCGAACTGAAAGCGCCCATCGTCATCGGTCGCGACCACCTCGACAGCGGGTCCGTCGCGTCCCCCAACCGCGAAACCGAAGCGATGAAGGACGGTTCCGATGCCGTCTCCGACTGGCCGCTCCTGAACGCGCTCGTCAACACCGCATCGGGCGCCACATGGGTCAGCCTGCATCACGGCGGTGGCGTCGGAATGGGCTTTTCGCAGCATTCCGGCGTCGTCATCGTCGCCGACGGCACCCCCGAGGCCGCCAAACGCCTCGAACGTGTCCTCTGGAACGATCCCGCCTCCGGCGTCTGGCGCCACGCCGATGCGGGCTACCAGATCGCCAGGGACTGCGCGAAAGAACACGGGTTGAAACTTCCGACAATCCTGGGAACCTGATCCTGCATACGTTCTGTCCGGAAATACTCCGGAGGGTCCGGGGGGCAGCGCCCCCCCGGAGGGTCGTCGCGCGAAAGAGCGGCGAAACCCGGCCTCTTGCCTCCGCACGCCCCATCTGGTCTTTTCGCCGCCAACCGCAACCTTCCCGGCAGCCCCATTTGTTCTTCTACCGCCTCCTTGCCCGGATCCTGTTCTCCGCCTATGCAGTCCGGCTGGCGCTGACCGCCGACCGGGATGTGCGGGCCGAACGCATGGGTCGGACTGCGGCACGGAGCGGAACGGGCCCGCTCCTCTGGCTCCACGCCGCCTCGAACGGCGAACTGACCTCTGCCCGTGCCGTCATCGACACGCTGCAGGCCCGCGCGCCGGGACTGCGCCTTCTCATCACCACCAACAGCGAAACAGCCCGCTCGCTGGCGCGAAGCTGGGGTCTGGATGCCGTTCTCGCCCCTCTCGACCTGCCCGGCTCCGTCCGCCGGTTCCTCGACACCCAACGACCCGCCGCGCTCGTGGTGGTCGAAAACGAGCTCTGGCCGGAACGCCTTGCCGCCTGCGCCGCGCGGGGCATTCCCGTCTTTGTCATCGGTGCGCGGATGTCGGTCGGCAGCGCGCGCAACTGGGGCCGGGTGCCGGGCCTCGCCCGCCGGGTCATGGACAGCATCCGCTATCTCTCGGCGCAGGACGTGGCCTCCGGGGCCCGCTTCCGCGCGCTCGGCCTTCCGCCCGACCGGATCGGCCCCGTCGCCAACCTGAAATCCGCCGTTAAAGCCGCGCAGGCAGAGGCCGCCTTGCCCTTCCCACGCGCCGCCACCCTTCTCGCCGCCTCAACCCACGAGGGCGAGGAGCAGATCGTGCTCTCTGCCTTCACCCGTGCGCATGCCGAACGTCCCGACCTGCGGCTTATCCTCGCCCCCCGCCATCCCCGCCGCCGGGATCAGGTTGAACGGATGATCGCCGCCACCGGCCTGACCTTTGCGACCCGTTCTAAACACGAGGTGCCGGGGCCGGAAACGACCATCTACCATGCCGACACGATGGGCGAGATGGACCTCTGGTATGCCGCCGCCGGCCTGTGTTTCGTCGGCGGCTCGCTTGTCGACCATGGCGGCCACACTCCTTTCGAGCCTGCAACCCATGGTTCAGCGATCCTGCACGGCCCCCACACCGCGAATTCCGCCCCCGCCTATGACGCGTTGCGCGCGGCCGGGGCGTCGGTGGAGGTCGCAAGCGCGGATGATCTCGCCGCTGCCATCCTTCGCCTTGCCGAGCCTCGATTGCAGGCTGATCTTGCAAGGGCGGCCACCGACGCGCTGGCTGGGCTCACCGACACTGCCGGGCTTGCACCATTCTACGCATCCCTGTCCGGCGCGATCGGCCTGCCCGCCCTTGCCGATGCCGCTCAGGACAGGGAGTGAAACTGGCGTTCGGCCATGGCCCGTGCTAGAGTTGACCCAGTTCCCTCGGCAGAACGGGAACGGGAATGTGTGGCAGGTTTCAGCAAGGGGACCGAGGCGCAAACGTGCCTTGGGCGGTTCATGAAAAAACTTGATAACAAGACCGATGCCTCGGGCGAGGCCGCGACCCAGTTCGCAGCCCTTTGCTATAAGGTGACAAAGAAGCAGGGAACCCGGATCCTTCTGATCACCAGCCGCGACACGGGTCGCTGGGTCATCCCCAAAGGCTGGCCGATGAAAGGCAAGTCGGACGCCGAAGCCGCCGAAATCGAGGCCTTCGAGGAAGCTGGCGCCAATGGATACCTCTGCCCCGACTGTGCGGGGATATTTACCTATGACAAGGTGATGGACGACGGATCGAAGCAACCCGTCGTCGTCACGGTCTTCCCGATGGAGGTGAAGAAACTCGTGTCGAAATTCCCCGAACGGGGCCAGCGGAAGCGCAAGTGGTTTTCCCCTCGAAAGGCGGCCGCACAGGTCGATGAACCTGAACTGCACGATATTCTGGCCGGATTCGACCCCGCGAAACTGGACTGCCCGCGCCCCGGAAAAGCTTGATTTTTCCTGCAAGCTGACCACATAGAGCGATGATTGCGTAGGGTGAACCGATGATCCGCTACACGCTCAGTTGCGCCGACGGGCATGGCTTTGAAAGCTGGTTCCAGTCGGCGGAGGCTTTCGACCGGCTGCTTGCGGCCGGCCATGTGGCCTGCGCGGTCTGCGGGTCGGAAAAGGTGACGAAGAAGCTGATGGCGCCCTCTGTCCGGCCGGCGCGCAAGGCCGCGACGCAAGAGGCGCCGACGCTGTCGAAACCCGCCAACAAGATGGAAGAGGCCTTCGCCCAGATGCGCCGCCAGATCGAAGCGAATTCCGACTATGTCGGGCTGAACTTCGCTGCAGAGGCCCGCGCGATGCATGAGGGCGAGGCGCCGGAACGGTCCATCTATGGTGAGGCAAAGATCGAAGAGGCAAAACGCCTCATCGAGGACGGCATCCCGGTCGCCCCCCTGCCCTTCCTGCCCGCGCGAAAGGCGAATTGACAGGGATGGGGCCGCCAGTCCCTCGTGCCGATAAGATTTTCGGACAGAAGAGGAAGGCGACAATGCGTATTCTCATCACCGGCGCGAACCGGGGGATCGGAAGGGCGCTTTTCGACAGCTGTGGCGCGCGAGGCGACGCGGTCACGGGCACGGCGCGCAATGACGATGTCTTCCTGCCGCTCGATGTCACCGATCCCGCTTCCGTGCGTGCGATGGCCGACGGGTTCGGAACCGGGCCGCTCGACCTTCTCATCTGCAATGCCGGGATCTATCTCGACAAGGGCCAGACCCTGCCATCGGGTTATCCGCCGGATATGTGGGCTGCAACTTTTGCCGCCAACGTCACCGGGGTGTTCCTGACCGTGCAGGCGCTGCTGCCCAACCTGCGCGCCGCCAAGGGGAAAATCGCAATCATCTCCTCAATCATGGCGTCCGACGCGCGCGCACCCGGCGGCAGCTACATCTACCGCGCCTCCAAGGCCGCCGCCCTAAACCTCGGTCGCAATCTGGCGATGGACCTGAAACCCGACGGCATCGCCGTGGGTATCTACCATCCGGGCTGGGTGCGCACGGACATGGGCGGTTCGGGTGCCGATATCGACGTGGAGACCTCTGCCACCGGCCTGATGTCCCGCTTCGAGGCGCTCAGCCTCGCCACCACGGGCTGTTTTGAGGATTACGCGGGCCGCGCAATTCCTTTCTGATGCTTGCGCGCCCCCTTGCCCTCGCCCCCCACCCCGCATAAGAAGCGCCGGACTTTGACTCGGGCGCGACAGGGGGGCCGGAATGCCGCTTCTCGTGATGAAATTCGGCGGCACCTCTGTGGCCGATCTCGACCGCATCGCAAATGCCGCCGAAAAGGTCAAACGCGAGGTTGAGCGCGGTTATGACGTCATCGTCATCGTCTCGGCCATGTCGGGCAAAACCAATGAACTTGTGGGCTGGGTCGAGGAAACCTCACATCTCTACGACGCGCGCGAATACGACGCCGTGGTGGCAAGCGGTGAAAACGTGACAGCCGGCCTCATGGCGCTGCGCCTGCAGGAAATGGGCGTGCCCGCGCGCAGCTGGCAGGGCTGGCAGGTGCCGATCCAGACGACCTCGGCCCATTCGGCCGCGCGCTTCGTCGACATCCCGCGCGAGAATATCGACGCAAAGTTCGCCGAGGGCTTCAAGGTCGCCGTCGTCGCGGGCTTTCAGGGCGTCTCGGAAGAGGGCCGCATCACCACGCTAGGCCGGGGCGGCTCGGACACCACCGCCGTTGCCTTCGCCGCCGCCTTCGGGGCGGAGCGCTGCGACATCTATACTGATGTGGACGGGGTCTATACGACCGATCCCCGCATCACCTCGAAGGCGCGCAAGCTCGAGAAGATCGCCTTCGAGGAAATGCTGGAACTGGCCTCGCTCGGCGCCAAGGTCCTGCAAACCCGCTCGGTCGAACTCGCCATGCGCTATCATGTGCGCCTGCGCGTGCTGTCGAGCTTCGAGGATACCGACGACAACTCCGGAACCCTGGTCTGCGACGAGGAGGATATTGTGGAATCGAAAGCCGTCTCTGGCGTGGCCTACAGCCGCGACGAAGCCAAGCTCACCCTTGTCACGGTCGAGGACCGCCCCGGCATCGCCGCCGCGATCTTCGGCCCGCTGGCCGAGGCCGGGATCAATGTGGACATGATCGTCCAGAACATCTCGGAAAAGAACTACGAAGGCCATACGGTCGCCGTCACCGACATGACCTTCTCCTGCCCGACCAATCAGGTCGCCCGCGCCAAGAAGGCGATGGAGGATGCCCGCGCGGCCGGATCGATCAACTACGACGACCTGATCGTCGATACCGAGGTCGCCAAGGTCTCCGTCGTCGGCATCGGCATGCGCTCGCAATCAGGCGTCGCCTCGAAGATGTTCAAGGCGCTCGCGGCCGAGAACATCAACATCAAGGTCATCGCCACGTCCGAGATCAAGGTTTCGGTACTGATCGACCGGAAATACATGGAACTCGCGGTTCAGGCGCTGCACGACGCGTTCGAACTGGAAAAGGCCTGACGGGTCGCGATGCGGCCGTCGCATTGCGACCGCAGGCGGCCATCATCCAATGCCGTGGCAAAGCTCCGCCCTCTACCATTCTGATGCATAGGGGGCCTTGATCTCGGGTGATCGCGGCGTGGCAAGAAACCGTTACTACTCAGGTCCGATAAGCGATCATTTCGATGGCATGCGTTTCCATTCACGCGGCCAGCCCTCCACCGACAAGTCCTTTCGCGACCTGCTCAGGTGGCATCGGGAGGGGGGCAAGGCACGCTGGCCGAGCCAGGTCGCGGTGACGCCGACAATCCCGCCGGAGCGCAGCGACGAGGCGATGATCACGATGGTGGGCCATGCCTCCATGCTGATTCAGGTGGCCGGGCTCAACCTGCTGACCGACCCGGTCTGGTCCGACCGTGCGAGCCCCTTTCGCTTTGCCGGCCCGCGCCGTGTCACGGCACCGGGCATTGATTTCGACCGCCTGCCGCCCATCGACGCCGTGCTGATCAGCCACAACCATTACGACCACCTCGACACCGCGACCCTGCGGCGGCTGCAATCTCGTCACCATCCGCTGATGGTGATGCCACTGGGCAACGATGCCACGGTCCGCCGGGCGGTGCGTGCAGCGCAGATACGGACGGGGGACTGGCATGACCGGATCGCCCTGACGCCAAGTGTGTCTGTCACGCTTACTCCTGCCAACCACTGGTCCGCACGCGGTATTGGCGACCGGCGCATGGCACTTTGGAGCGGGTTCTGGATCGAAAGCCCCCGCGCGCGCATCTGGTTCGCTGGCGACACCGGTTACGGCGACGGCGCGACCTTTCGTGAGATCCGGAACCGCCACGGCTCGCCCGAAATCGCTCTGATTCCGATTGGCGCCTACGAACCCCGGTGGTTCATGTCTGCCCAGCACGTCACCCCGGACGAGGCCGTAAGGATCTTCACCGATATCGGCGCAGATCAGGCACTGGGATATCACTGGGGCACGTTCCAGCTGACAAACGAACCTCGGGAGGAACCGCCCGAACTGCTTCATGACAGCTTGCGCGCTGCCGATATCGACACCGCTCGTTTCATTCCGCTCGCCCCGGGCCAGGTCTATTCCGCCCGGCAGTCCTGAGAGAGGGAGGCAAGGATTGCGGCAGGTGTTATCACAGAAGTCCGGTACGATCTGAACCTTGCCCGATATCCGGGCGCTGCGGCGTAGCTTGCAGGCACTGAACCTGCTTCGAAGACAACCCAACGGCCCTGACCGCGTGATTCCGGTTTCCTTTCCGGACGCATCACCCCTATAGAGAGCATGAGGAAAGTCGGGACGGGCGATGCCAGAACGCACGGAAAGCGAAAGCCGCAAGCTGCTCCGGCGCCTGCGCGACACCCTTGCCGAGCCCGGAGCCGGGCAGGAACGGCTGGACCGCATCACCCATCTGATCGCCGACTCGATGCGGTCGGAAGTCTGCTCCATCTACCTTTTCCGCGACGACGAAACGCTCGAACTGTGTGCGACCGAGGGCCTGAACCCGGAATCCGTCCACAAGACGCGCATGCGGCTGGGCGAGGGCCTTGTCGGCCGCGTCGCCAAGATGTCGAGCCCGATCAACACCGCCAACGCCCCGGCTGAAAAGGGTTTCCGTTACATGCCGGAAACGGGCGAGGAGATCTTTTCCTCCTTCCTCGGCGTGCCGATCCAGCGGCTGGGCGAGAAACTCGGTGTGCTCGTCGTGCAGTCGAAAGAGGCCCGCGCCTTTTCCGATGACGAGGTCTACGCGCTTGAAGTTGTCGCCATGGTCGTGGCCGAAATGACCGAACTTGGTGCCTTCGTCGGAGAGGGCGAGGCGTTGTCGGCCTTGCACCAGCAGCCGGTGATGTTCCGGGGCGGCACCGGTCAGGAAGGTGCGGCCGAGGGTCATGTCTGGCTTCACGAGCCGCGCGTCGTCATCACCAATCCGGTGGCCGACGACCCGGCCGTGGAACTGGAACGCCTGAAGCAGGCCGTCGATACGCTGCGCATCTCGGTCGATGCGATGCTGACCATGACCGACGGGCAGGACACGGAACAAAGCCAGGTCCTGGAAGCCTACCGGATGTTTGCCAATTCGCGCGGCTGGATGCGGCGGATGGAAGAGGACATCGCGGCGGGCCTCTCGGCCGAGGCCGCGGTGGAAAAGGAGCAATCCGCCGCCCGCGCGCGGCTGGAAACCGTGCCCGATCCCTATCTGCGCGACCGTCTCCACGATCTTGACGACCTCTCCAACCGGTTGTTGCGCATCCTGACAGGGCAAGGCGCCGATACCGGGGCCGAGATGCCGGCGGATCCGATCCTCGTCGCCCGCAATATCGGCCCGGCAGAGCTTCTGGACTATGGCCGACGCCTGAAGGGCATCGTGCTGGAGGAAGGGGCAGTCGGCTCGCATGCCGCCATCGTCGCCCGCGCGCTGGCCATTCCGCTCGTGATCCACGCAGAGCGCATCATCACCGAGGCATTGAACGGCGACCCGATCCTGGTCGACGGCGATCAGGGCATTGTGCATCTCAGGCCCGAGGAAACCGTGGCCGCCGCCTTCCGCGATAAGATCGCGATGCAGGCTCAGGCCCAGACACGCTATGCCTCGCTCCGCGACAAGCCCGCGACCGCGAAATGCGGTACGACGATCGCGCTCCAGATGAATGCCGGCCTTATGGCCGACCTGCCCTCGCTTGCCGGGTCAGGGGCCGAGGGCGTGGGACTTTTCCGAACCGAATTGCAGTTCCTCATCCGCAACCATGTGCCCAAGCGCGCGGAACTGGCCAATATCTATTCCGGCGTGCTCGACGCCGCAAAGGGCAAGCGCGTCGTGTTCCGCACGCTCGACATCGGCTCGGACAAGGTGCTGCCCTACATGAAGCGGGTCGAGGAACCGAACCCCGCGATGGGCTGGCGCGCGATCCGGGTGGCGCTCGACAAGCCCGGCATCATGCGCATGCAGTTGCAGGCGCTTTTGCGGGCTTCCGGCGGGCGGCCGCTGGCGGTCATGTTCCCCTTCATCACCGAATTCGAGGAATTCCGAACCGCCCGGCAGATGCTGAAGGACGAGGTGGAGCGTGAACGCCGCCTTGGCCACATCCTGCCCGATGCGCTGGAAGTCGGTGCGATGCTCGAAACTCCCTCGCTCGCCTATGCGCCGAAGGAGTTTTTCGAGATGGCCGATTTCGTGTCGGTCGGCGGCAACGACCTGAAGCAGTTCTTTTTCGCTGCCGACCGCGAGAATGAAACCGTGCGGCGGCGCTATGACATGCTCAATGCCAGCTTCCTGCATTTCCTCTGCCAGATCATCGAGCGCTGCGCGGAAACCCGCACCCCGCTGTCGTTCTGCGGCGAGGATGCGGGCCGCCCGATCGAGGCGCTGACGCTGGCCGCGATCGGGTTCCGCACGCTCTCCATGCGGCCCGCCTCCATAGGCCCGGTCAAACACCTGATCCGCCGCGTGGACCTAAAGGAATTGCGCAAGGTGATCGAGGCGGAATGCAAGGCCGGTGTCACCAATATCCGCGCTGGCGTCGTCAACTGGCTCTCGAAACAGGATATCTGAAGGCCGTTTTCCCGGACCGAAGGACGGACCCGGCCCGGGAAACGCTCCGCCGCCGTCACGCCGCACGCGGGGCGGCATCGGGCTTGTGAAGGCTGATGACCGCGACGACGGCAAGCCCGTTCAGCCAGTAGAAAGCCGCGTCAAGCCCGGCGAACCCGAAGACGAACGGCGCCGCAAGGAAGCTCAGCCCGACGACCAGATCGACCGCCATATGCACCCGGTATGGCACGACGCGGATCAGGCCGGTCTGGTGGTCGGTGAAGATCGTCAGGATCAGTGCAGCGATGCCGGTCGCGACCGAAAGCCAGAGCGCGGCGGGATTACTCTCGCCCAGCACCAGTGCGAAGGGCAGGATGATGAGCAGGGCGGCGACCGGGTAGTCGAGCCAGGAATGGATAGGCTTGGTGACAAAGCCGATGGGCATGGGAATGGTCCTTTCCGTTCAGAACAGGCCCGATTGCCCGTTCGATGACGGAAAGGTATGTCCGGCGCGGCGTTCATCCCATTCCGAAAAACCCCGACTTCTTTGCAGATCGTCCGAAGCTTGCCCCGTAATCCCGGCGCACGACTCTGACCGGAGAACA